>RGVM01000295.1 GCA_010027295.1 Chitinophagia bacterium | reverse complement strand
GTAGCGGCTCATCGCATCGGAGGTGCGTGCGGCGGCGGCGGTCACTTCGGAGCGGAGCGATGCCAGGTGGGCTCGGGTGAGGGAACTGACGTCGCTGCGGCGCATGTCGGGTGAGAGCGAAATAGAAAATCCTCCCATCGACGCGACGGAAGCCTGTCCGGAGGCAGGGGATATCAGCGCGATCATACGCTCGACGTAAGCCTTCTGCAGGTTGCGGCGCAGGTTCTCGATCTTGCGGCCGGCCGGCAGTTCGCTGAAGATGCCCTTACGCAGGTCGGCATAGAATTCTTCGATCGGATAGGCGTTGGGGAAGCGGTTGCCCGACTGCACCATCCTCTCGAGGCGGGAGGCCGAGAGCAGCGAGCTGACCATGCTCTCCTGGATGGAGCCCACCTGGCTGGAGAGGGGGGCGCTGATGCGGTCGAGAATCCTGGCGTCGAGCAGCCAGGTTGGTGTCTCGAAAAGCTGCCGCTGCAGGAAGGCGACGGCCTCCTTCTGCACGTTCCTGGGGGTGGCCTCGAAGACGGCCTCTTCCTGCTCCACCGATTTCCACGTCTCGTAGTATCCGCCCACGTTGCGGGCTACGTGGTTCATGTAGCGGTTGAACTGGCCGACGACCTGTCCGTACATCTGGGCCAGGTTGGACCAGTTGTCTGCATCCTCGCGGGTCCATTCTATGAGGCTGGGGACGATGCGCTTGAGGTTGCGGATGCCGTAGTCGGAGGCTTTCATGGAGTTGTCGCCAAGGTCTTCGCTCTGCGTGCGGGGGTCGGCCATGTTGCCCGACTCATAGGTGCCGAACCAGATCCGGGGGTTCTGCCGGATGCGCTCGACGAACTTGCGGCTGAGCTCCTTGCGTTCAGCCTCTTCGTCGGCCGCCTGGCTGGGGCCATAGCCCCATTCGATGGCCCACTTGTCGTAGTCGCCGATGCGCGGGAACAGTCCGGAGCGACCGATGCCGTCACCGGGCTGTGCGACGTAGTTGAAGCGGGCGTAGTCCATGATGGAGGCCGTATGCCCGTTGGCCTCCACCCAGGCCTTGTCGCGGAGTTTCTCTACGGGCGTGCGGCTGCTGGAGCCCATGTTGTGGCGGAGTCCGAGCGTGTGGCCCACCTCGTGGGACGACACGAAGCGGATGAGGTTGCCCATCAGGTCGTCGTCGAAGGTCATGCGGCGCGCACCGGTGTCGACGGCGGCCGTCTGCACAAAGTACCAGTCATGTACCAGCCGCATCACGTTATGGTACCAACCGATATGGCTCTCCAAGATTTCGCCGCTTCGCGGGTCGTGGATGTTGGGGCCGTAGGCGTTCTGGATATCGGAGGCGAAGTACCGGATGACGGAGAAGCGTGCGTCCTCCAGGCTCATGGTGCTGTCCTTCTCCGGCCATTCCTTTCCGATGATGGCGTTCTTGAATCCTGCCTTCTCGAAGGCGGCCTGCCAGTCGTTGACGCCCTGTATGAGGTACGGCCTCCATTTCCTGGGGGTGGCGGGGTCGATGTAATAGACGATGGGCTTGGCGGGTTCCACCATTTCCCCGCGCAGCCAGCGCTCCCTGTCCTGGGGTTTCGGCTCCAGTTTCCAGCGGACGATGAAGCGCGACTCCTCCACCTTCTGCTGGTCGTCGGAGTAGACCGTGTAGTCATCCCCGAAATAGCCGACGCGGTTGTCGAGGGGGCGCTTGCGCATGGGTTTCGAGGGGAGGAGGATGAAGGAGGTGTTGGTCTCCAGCGTCACGGAGCCGGCGGCCGAGGCGGCCGGGATGGAGGCGCCGCCGGGGAAGGGGGAGGAGCCCATGGAAGGGCCGCCGGCGCTGGCGGAGAAGGTCTTCACCGTGCGCACCTCCGTGTTGATGGGAAAGCTGCGGATGGATTCGATATACGAGCGGTCGGAGTTGAGTCCGCCCAGGCTGAAGCGTCGCTTGACGGACTGTCCTAGCGAGACGGGCTGGTTGTCACCCTTGAGGAAGTCGGTCATGTCGAGCACGACGCCGCTGGAGTCCTTTCCGGCCGACTTGATGTCGAAGGCCGCCGCGATCGGGTCGAGGTTGGAGTTCCGCACGGCCTTGTAAATGGGCTGCGTCGAGTCGTTGGCGACGCTGATGACCGTCACCACGCGCATGAACACCTTGTTGTCGGGGCCCTTTTCCCAGCGGATGACCTGCTGGTTGGCGAGCTCGCCGCCATAGACGCCGGCGCCGCCGGCGACCTTGGAGAAGCGGGTCACGGCCATGATGTCGCGCCCCAGCAGGGAGTCGGGGATTTCGAAATAGTATTTGTCATCGACCTTGTGGACCGTGAAGAGGCCCTTGGAGGTGACCGCCTTGGCGGTGACGACTTCCCGGTAGGGCTTGGGCCCCGGGCGCTGCTGGCCGCCGGAGGGCCTTTCGGAGGGTGCTCCGCCACCGGGTGCACCCTGTCCGCCGCCGGGCGGGGGTGATTGCGGTGCGGGCGTCGGTGCCGGGTTGTCGGGCCTGCGGTTCTGGGCGTCTGCCGGCTGGGAGGCCGCGGCCATGATGGAGATGGCCATCACCCATTTGAGGGATCGGTTCATCAGGGTCATTGTGTGGGGTGGTTTGTTTGGAAGCGGCAAGGTAGCTAAATTGTGGCTTCCCATCCTGCGGGCCCGCCCGCCTGTCAAAGGCGGGTCGGTGGGAGCCCTTGCCGAAAAAATAATGCGACCGGGGCGGGAAACAGAACAATTTTCATTAGAATTGCGCTCTAACAATTCCAAAACAATCACCGGCATCTCACAAATCAAAATCCCAAGTCATGGCTGAAACAAAGACCACTGCCAAGGCAGCCGCACCCCAAGCGAAGAAGAGCGGCAACATGATCTCCTGGCTGGCCCCCCTCCTTTGCATCGTAGCGGGCTACGTTATCTGGCGTTTTATCCTCGGTGCCGACAGCGGTTTCTCGAAGCCTGACCTCGAAGGCGGTTTCTGGCCCTCGCACAAGGGGCCCAAGGGCGCCTGGTACCGCATGTACGAGGGCGGCATCATCGTCCCCCTGCTCATCGGCTGCTTCCTGATGGTCGTGGTCTTCTCGATCGAGCGCTTCCTCACAATCGGCAAGGCCACCGGTTCCGGCGCCGTGTCCGAGTTCGTCCGCAAGGTGCAGTACCACCTCGCCAACAAGAACGTCGACGCGGCCCTGGCCGAGTGCGACAAGCAGAAGGGCAGCGTGGGCAACGTCATGAAGGCCGGCCTCCGCAAGTACAAGGAGATGCTCACCGCAGAAGGCCTGGACACCGACCAGAAGCTCGCCGCCATCCAGAAGGAGGTCGAAGAGGCCACGGCCCTCGAGCTCCCCATGCTGCAGAAGAACCTGGTGTTCCTCTCCACCCTCGTGTCGCTGGGTACCCTCATCGCCCTGCTCGGAACGGTCATGGGTATGATCCGCTCCTTCTCCTCCCTGGGTGAGGAAGGCGGCGCCGGTGCAGCCTCCGAACTGGCCGTGGGCATCTCCGAGGCCCTGTACAACACGGCCCTCGGTATCGCCACCTCCTCCGTCTCCCTCGTCATGTACAACATCTTCACCACCAAGATCGACGCGATCACCTACGGAATCGACGAGTCCGGCTTCACCCTGACCCAGAGTTTCGCTTCATTGCACAAGTGAGCGCCCCTCCTTGTGGAATCCGCGCGGATAATGAATCATAACTCCTAAAGTCGGAATCATGCCAAGCGTCAAAATAAAGAAGCACCATCCCGAGAACGACATGACGCCGTTCGTGGACGTGGCCTTCCTGATCCTGACCTTCTTCATCCTGGCGACCAAGTTCAAGCCGGAGGATGCCGTGGAGGTCAAGACCCCGGGGTCCGTCTCGTCCATCGCCGTGCCGGAGAAAATACGCGTGTATGCTATGTATGTCAAACTGGTCTGAAGGTCTATCGATTTGCTTCAGCGAGTGCTGGGCGGCTGACATGCACTGACCAATCACTTGACCTCCGTAAACTCCTCGAGCAAGAGGAGGTTTGTACAAACGCTCCATTTTACCGAGGAAAATGTCGTCATCGACAGAATCCACAATGACAGAATCATCCGCCTGTTGACGAGGCGGAGCTACTTCCGGCACAAAATCACGTTGCGAAGACATATTGCTGGGGGGCGAGGAAAAGGGGAATAAAAGACGTACAAG
>RGVM01000294.1 GCA_010027295.1 Chitinophagia bacterium | reverse complement strand
GGCTGTAGATCTCGCGGGCGGGATTGTAGCTCCAGTCGTTGTAGGGGAAGAGGTTGACAGGCACCTGGCGGCGGATGAGGGGAAGGTAGTAGCGGAGGGTCGTCTCGGTGAGGGTGCCGTTGGGGTTGGCGAGCATCTCATAGGAAGAGAGGCTGGTGATCTCCGAGAGGCTGCTGCCGTTGCTGGTGAAGCGGTTGTACTGGAGCATCGTGTTGAGCGACAGGTCGAGCCAGCGCGCCAGGGAGGCGGTGGTCCGATAGTTCATCATCTGCCGGTCGTTGAAGGTCTCGCGGAAGTTCGACTGGTTCTTCTCCATCAGCAGCGAGAGCGACTGGCTCATGCGCTGGGTGGCGCTGAAAAGCGAAAGGTTGTACTGCTGCGTGACGGGCTTTGCCAGGAGCAGGTCCGATATCTGCGACCGGTTGTCGAGCCCTTTCAGGCTGTCGAGGGTCTTGTCGCGCTGCCCCGCCGTGATGAAGCCCAGGTTGGCCTCGTTGAGAGCCAGCTGGGCGGGCGTCCAGTTCCATGCGACATGGTTGGCGAGGATGCCCGTGTTGAGTTGTGCGCCCCACTTGTTGTAGGCCAGCTTCTCGTACTCCACGGTCTCGGCCGCGCTGGCATGTGGTCGGGCGTAGTCGAGGTCGATCTTGGAGGCGATGCGCGTGAAGGCTGAGAATTCGACCTTGAGGGGCGTACCCTTCCCGGCGTTCTTGGTGGTGACGACGATGACGCCGTTGACGGCGCGGGCACCCCAGATGGAGGCGGCGGCGGCATCCTTGAGGATGGTGACCGACTCGACGTCGTTGGGATTTATGGCGTTGTAGGTGCCTTGTATGGGGAAGCCGTCGACGACGACCAGCGGCTCCTGGTTGGCGTACAGCGTGGAGAGGCCGCGTATCTGGAAGAAGGGGTTGCCCTCCTCGTCCATGCGCAGTGCCTGCACGCCGGCATTGGTGCCGATGATGCGGGAGGCGATGTTGGTGGCGGGCTTGTCGAGCTGCTCCCGGCTGACTGTCCCGAAGGAACCCGTGGCGCGCTCTTTCGGCAGCGTCTGGTAGCCGGTGGATACGACCACCACCTCCTGCAGCGATGCGTCAGAGCGCTTCATGACGAGGCTCACCGTGCTGGCGCCCGCTGCGACGGCCTGCTCCGCCGTCTGCATGCCCACGAAGCTGAACACGAGGGTCTGTACACCGGAGCCGGCCTGTACGGAGAAACGGCCGTCCGCGCCGGTGCGGACCGTCTGGCCCTCGCCCTTGACCTGCACCGTGACGTTCGAGAGGGGCGCCTGCGACTCATCGGTCACGCGCCCTGTGATGACCCTCGCCTGCTGGGCCGTCGCCGGCAGCGCGAGACAGGCCGCGACAAGCCATGCCATCATCCGGCCGAGTCCTTTCTTCATAGCTGTGGAGTTTTGGTTTACAACCTTGAATATAGTCCCCGGACATTTGTGTACTGTTGTTTTTTACGCGAACCGCAGCCCTCGCCTGACGAAAATGGCTCGACACAAGGTGAAACCTTGATTTCATGCCCTCGCGAAGGCCTTTTTCACGCAAGGCGTTCCGGGAAATCGGATATATTCGGTCATGGCCGTCCCACGCAGGATACGCACAGAAGACCTGATGAAGCCCGGATGGAGGAGTTTCCTCCTATCGCTGGGCATATGGTACCTGCTGGTCACCCTCTACATGGCGATGGGCTCCTCGACCAAGCCCCTCCTCGAAAAGTACTGGTTCTACACGCGCTACAGCTGGCCCAACTTCGCGCTCTGCTACCTCAACATCGTCTGGCTCGTCCCCCGCCTCCTCCAAAGCCGCGGCGTCAACGCTTATCTGGCAGCCGCCTCGGGCGCGCTGGCAGTCTATGTAGGGGTCCGGTATTACAACCACATCCTCCAGAACCCCGACATGTACACATACATGACACGCTCGGGCGACGAGCTGGTGAAAGTGAGCCTGTCAACCGGCGAGATCGTCAAGGCGGAGCTGCAGAAGGGTGTGCAATTCCTCCTCCTCTCTCTGGCCTACCGGTTCATCCTCGACAGGATCGTCACGGAACAGCGCATCACCAGGCTGGAGCGGGAGAAGCTTCGCGCCGACCTCGCGATGCTCCGCTACCAGCTCAACCCCCACTTCCTCTTCAACACCATCAACGACATCTACTACCTCGCCCTGATCCGATCCTCGCATACGGCGGATGCCCTCCTCGAACTCTCCGAAATGCTGCGATACGTTCTCCTCTCGAAGGACGACAGGGTCGGACTGGACCGCGAGGTCGACCACCTCCGACGCTTCGTCAACCTCCACCGCTTCCGCTTCCCCGACTGTTGCGTGAACCTCTCCATCGACACGGGAACACACCCCGAGCGGTGGGCAATCCCGCCACTCGTGCTCATCTCCTTCACCGAGAACGCCTTCAAGCATGGCGACCCTGGGACGGAGCTTGACCCTGTAGACATCGATATCCGCTGCGAAGCGGGACGACTCCGATATCGTGTGCGGAACCCCGTTGGCAAGATGATATCGAAGGATGGACAGTCCGGCGTCGGACTTCCCAACCTCCGCAGCCGGCTGGAGCTGCTATTCCCCGACGACCACCGGTTGTCCTTCGGCACCTCGGATACACGACAATTCATCGCCGAGATGGAGATACCCCTGCAACCCCTCTAACATGATCCGAGCCATCGCCATCGACGACGAACCCAACGCCCTCGGCGTCATCCGGGAATACGCGAGGGATGTCTCCGACCTCTCCCTGGAAGAGACCTTCACGGACCCGCTGCGGGCGGAGGCCTTCCTCCAGGAGAACACAGACACCGACCTGGTGTTCCTCGACATCCAGATGGCCCGACTCAACGGCATCGACCTGCTGAGACGCATGCGGCCAAGGCAGGCCCAGATCGTCGTCACAACGGCCTACCCCGACTACGCCCTGCAGGGCTTCGACCTCGACGTGGCCGACTACCTCCTCAAACCCTTCGGACCGGAACGCTTCCGGCATGCGCTGGAGAAAGTGCGCCACAACGCCGTTGCAGTAAGTAACACGGCCGACGTCATCGCCTGCCCGCACCAACGGGGACCCGAGTTCATCTTCGTCCGCTCCGACTACCGCATCCTGAAAGTCCGCATCGACGACATCCTCTACCTCGAGGGCACAGGCAACTACGTGAGCATCCATACCTCTGCCGGACGCATCCTTTCGCTGCAGAACATGCGCAGCCTGGAACAGGCGCTCGGAGACTGGGGGTTCTACCGGATCCACAAGTCGTACATCGTCTCGGTGCGGCACATCGACTCCATCGCCCGCAAGAGTGTCGTGGTGGCGGGACAGGAGCTCCCTGTGGGAGACGCCCACCGGGAGGCATTCATAGAGCACATGACCCGACAATACCGTCTCATCTGACAATCCCCCTAATATGACCAGGCACTCCCTCCTCCTCCCGCTGCTCCTCCTCATGATGTCCTCCGTCAGGAGCCAGCAGGCTTTCACCTTCGAGATCTCCGGTCGCATCGAAGGCCTCGGCGACGACACCTTGCAACTGACGGTGCAGGCCGACGAACTGCACCCCACCCCCACCCGATATGCCATCCCGGTGCGTGCAGACAGCTTCCGCTTCCAGGGTCGGGCCGCGAAGACGGACCTCGGCTACCTGTCACTGCCCCGCAACCGGCGCACGGGCGACCTTTCGCTGTTCATTGAAGCGGGCAGCATCCGGATACGCGGCGAGGCGGCTCAATTCGCGCGAACCCGCATCGGCGGCACACCCACCAATGAGGACCAGACACGGCTGCGCGACATGGAACAACCCCTCTACGACGAGATGATGCGGCTGCGCGAAGAGATGAAGGGCGGGCCCGACACCTCGGCAGCCAACCTGCGTCGCATCACCACCCGCATCGAAAGGCTGCAGGACTCCGTGATGCGTATCCGGGAAGCATGGGCCGCTGCCCATCCGGCATCCTTCGCCTCGGCCACCTGCCTGTGGGTGCTGTCGGATCGCATCCCCTTCGAACGACTCGACCGGCTCTTCAGCGCCCTCTCGCCGGATGTCCGCCGGATGTCCATGATGCAGCGACTGGCGGCGAAGGTCGAAGGCAAGCGGCGGAGCCTCGTGGGACGGCCGGCAGCCGAGTTCGAAGC
>RGVM01000293.1 GCA_010027295.1 Chitinophagia bacterium | reverse complement strand
GTGCGGCCGGCCGGGGGCTTGGGGAGGAGCTCGAACTGGGTGACGGAGAGGGCGCCCTGGCGGTTGGAAGTGCCGACGCAGTCGCTGCCCGTGTCGCCGCCGCCGATGACGACGACATGCTTTCCCCCTGCGGTGACCTCTTCTTCCAGGACGTTGGATTCGAGTGTCCTGTCGGAGAGGGGTTGCAGGCCGGCCACGCGTTTGTTCTGCTGTTTGAGGAAGGGCATGGCGAAGTGGACGCCCTTGAGTCCCCTGCCGGGCACGTCGAGGTCGCGGGGCACCGTGGAACCGCCGGAGAGCACGATGGCGTGGAACTCGCGCAGCATGTCGGAGGGGTTGACGTTGACACCGACATTGGCGTGGCAGCGGAAGACGATGCCTTCCTCTTCCAGTACCCGGATCCGTCTGTCGACGATGTCCTTGGAGAGCTTGAAGTCGGGGATGCCGTAGCGGAGGAGTCCGCCGGGGCGGTCATCCCTTTCAAATACGGTGACGGAGTGTCCGGCCTGGTTGAGCTGTGCGGCGGCGGCAAGTCCGGCGGGCCCGGAGCCTATGACGGCCACGCGGCGGCCGGTGCGCAGGTTGGGGGTCCTGGGCTGGACGTATCCTTCGCGGAAGGCCGTCTCCGCGATATGCTTCTCAATCTCCTCGATGGCCACGGGGGGCTGGTTGATGCCGAGCACGCAGGCGCTCTCGCAGGGGGCGGGGCAGATGCGGCCCGTGAACTCGGGGAAGTTGTTGGTCCCGGCGAGGATTTCGTATGCCTCCCTCCAATCGCCTCGGTAGACGGCGTCGTTGAATTCGGGTATGACATTTCCGAGCGGGCAGCCGTGGTGACAGAAGGGGACGCCGCAGTCCATGCAGCGGGCCGACTGCCGCCGTATGCCTTCCGCGTCGAAGAGGGAGGTGAATTCGCCGTAATCCCGTATGCGCTCAGCGGGGTTGCGCGCGGATGGCGTCTCTCGGGTGAATTCCAGGAATCCTGTCGGTTTTCCCATGTGCGTATCGGGTTGGAGGGCTCTGTGTGGGATGCTTGGGTCGGTGGGTGTATGCTCAGATCGCGAGCTGGCTCTTGCGTTTGGAGAGGACCTTCTTGTAGTCCCTCGGGAACACCTTGACAAAGGCGGCCGATTGCTGTTCGAGGTCGTCGAGGACGAAACGGGCGAGGCTGCTTCCGGTGTGTGCCAGGTGTTCCTCGAGCAGTTGGCGGAGGATGTCGCGGTCTTCCTCCCCAACGGGGTCCAGGTCCACCATCTCGCTGTTACAGAGGGTGGGCAGGCGGTTGGAGGGGTCATAGACATAGGCGATGCCTCCGCTCATGCCGGCGGCGAAGTTGCGTCCGGTGGAGCCCAGGACGACGACGGTGCCACCGGTCATGTATTCGCAGCCGTGGTCACCGACACCTTCGACGACGGCGGTGGCTCCCGAGTTGCGGACGCAGAAGCGTTCGCCCGCCTTGCCGCGTATGAAGGCCTTGCCGGAGGTGGCGCCATACAGGGCCACGTTGCCGATCACGATGTTTTCCTCGGCCTGGAAGCTGGCATTTCGATGGGGGTGGACGACGAGTTTGCCGCCGCTGAGGCCCTTGCCGAAATAGTCGTTGGCGTCGCCTTCGAGGGTGAGGCAGAGCCCTTTGGCCAGGAAGGCGCCAAAGCTCTGTCCGGCGGTGCCTTCGAAGTGGAAGCGGATGGTGTCTTCCGGTAGACCGTCCGCATGGCGCCGGGTGATCTCGTTGGAGAGGAGGGTTCCCGTCGTGCGGTCGGTATTGCGAATCGCGAAGGAGGCGGTGACGGGCGTATCCTTGTCAAGGGCCGGTCTGGCAGCCTCGAGGAGTTGCCAGTCAAGGATGCCGTCGAGGCCGTGGTCCTGCTCTTCCTGACAGTGGAGTCCCGTATACCGTCCCTCGGGTTCCTGGAAGAGGATGGGGGAGAGGTCGAGGGTTTTGTGCTTCCAGTGGGTGATACCCTCGCGGACGGCGAGGTGCTGCACCTGGCCTACCATCTCGTCGATGGTGCGGTAGCCGAGTTCGGCCATGGTTTCGCGCAGTTCGCGTGTCAGGAATCGGATGAGGTTGACGACGTGGTCAGCCGCCCCGGAGAAGCGTTTCCTGAGTTCGGGGTCCTGGGTGGCGACGCCGACGGGGCAGGTGTTGAGGTGGCATTTCCGCATGAGGATGCAGCCTTCGACCACGAGGGCGGCGGTGGCGACGCCCCATTCCTCTGCGCCGAGGAGGGTGGCGATGGCGATGTCGCGGCCGGTCTTGAGCTGGCCGTCGGCCTGTACCGTTACGCGGCTGCGGAGCCGGTTGCGGACGAGGGTCTGGTGCGTTTCGGCGAGTCCGAGTTCCCAGGGCAGGCCGGCGTGGCGGATGGAGCTGACGGGTGAGGCGCCAGTGCCGCCGTCGAAGCCGGATATGAGCACGACGTCCGACTTGGCCTTGGTGACGCCGGCGGCGATGGTGCCGACGCCGGCTTTGGAGACGAGCTTTACGCTGATACGGGCCCTGCGGTTGGCGTTCTTGAGATCGAAGATGAGCTGGGCGAGGTCTTCGATGGAGTAGATGTCGTGATGCGGGGGCGGGGATATGAGGCCGACGCCCGGTGTCGAGTGGCGCACCCTTCCGATCCAGTCGTCCACCTTGTGGCCGGGCAGCTGTCCGCCTTCGCCGGGTTTGGCGCCCTGCGCCATCTTAATCTGCAGTTCGTCGGCCTCGGTGAGGTAGCGGCTGGTGACGCCGAAGCGGGCCGATGCGACCTGTTTGATGGCGGAGCGCATGGAGTCGCCATTGGCCAGGGGCTGGTAGCGTGCCTCGTCTTCTCCGCCCTCGCCGGTGTTGCTCTTGGCGCCGAGGCGGTTCATGGCGATGGCGAGGGTGGTGTGTGCCTCCCAGGAGATGGAGCCGAAAGACATGGCACCGGTGGCGAAGCGACGGTAGATGCTTTCCGCGGGTTCCACTTCATCTATCGAGACGGGCGTGAGCGTCTTTCGGAAGTCGAACAGGCTACGGAGGGTGCAGGCTTTCTCCGACTGGTCGTTGACGGCCTTGGCATATCGCCGGTAGGTGGCGTAGTCGTCGGTACGGGTGGCCAGTTGCAGCAAATGGATGGTCTGCGGGTTGAAGAGGTGGTATTCGCCCTTCCGATTCCATTGATAGAAGCCTCCGGCCGGAAGCTGATCGTTGGGCACCTGTTTGCGGCTGAAGGCGATGGAGTGCTTGGCAAGGGCCTCGCGGGCGATCTCGTCGAGTCCCAGGCCTTCGATGCGCGAGACGGCGCCGGTGAAGTACTTGTCGACGACGGACTTTGAGAGCCCGATGATCTCCATGATCTGGGCGCCCTGGTAGGATTGCAGGGTAGAGATGCCCATCTTGGAGAAGACCTTGAGGAGTCCTTCGTTGACCGCTTTGATGTAATTCTTCTTGAGGGTTTCGGGGTCGAGTTCCGTCTGCAGGCGTCCGGTTTGGCGGAGGTCGCGAATCGTGGAGAGGGCCAGGTAGGGGTTGATGGCGGTGGCGCCGAAGGCCAGGAGGCAGGCGAAGTGATGGACCTCCCAGACGTCACCCGCTTCGACGATGATGCCGACCTTTCCGCGGAAGCCTTTGCGGATGAGGTGGTGGTGGACGGCGGAGGTGGCCAGCAGGGAGGGGATGGGCGCGTGTTCAGAGTCGATGGCCCTGTCCTGGAGGATGAGGACCTCGAAGCCGTCCTGGACGGCGTCCACTGCGTAACGGCACACGCGGTCGAGGGCGGACTGGAGTGAGCCCGGCTTCCCGTCTGCGCGGAAGTAGCACTGCAGCGTCTTGGCCTGGAAGATGCCGGTGTCGATGCTGCGGATCTTCTCAAGGTCGTGGTTGGTGAGCACGGGATGCTTGAGGGCGACCGTATGGCAGCTGAGCGGGTCCTCCACGAGCATGTTGCCGTTGTTGCCGACGAAGCTGGCGAGGGACATGACGAGTCGTTCGCGGATCGGGTCGATGGGCGGGTTGGTGACCTGTGCGAAGAGTTGTTTGAAATAGCTGCTGAGGTGCTGGGGCTGGTCGCTCAGCACGGCCAGCGGGGTGTCGGTCCCCATGGATCCGACGGGCTCCTTGCCTTCCAGCGCCATGGGGGCGATGATTTTGTCGAGGTCCTCCCGGGTGTATCCGAAGGCCTTTTGGTATTTGAAGACCTG
>RGVM01000292.1 GCA_010027295.1 Chitinophagia bacterium | reverse complement strand
GGCAGGCCTCCCGCATCTTCCCAGGGGCCTGGCTCCCCAGCTCGCGCCGGACCAACCCGTTCTCGAAACCATGGCGGCCATGCGCATGGCGGTCGCTACGGAAGCTGTCCACGATGCCGTGGAAGCTTTGGCGCGGGCCCTCCTTACGCAGCGGGACACCTTTCGCCCATGGCATCGCCACGATCCGTCCTTCAAACCAATCGTCACGGGCTTCATCTGGTCTCCGTCCGGCCCCCGCCGAGTGTCAGTGTTGCTGGACACTGGCGCTACGCACTGTTTTATTTGTGCGCAGCTCGTCCATCTACTCCAGCTTCCGCCAGGGTCCGGTCCGGGGCCAGCGGCAGTCAGCATGGCCTCCCCCGACACCGCGCGGCCGCTGCCTCCACCAGTTGGAGTTCATCTTGCCCTGGGCTCAGACGTGCAGCTGAGGGAGGTTATTGACATGTCGCCGCTTGATCTCGGCCCCGGCTTGGACATCATTCTGGGTTGGGACTGGATCTCCAGCCACGACCTTCGATTCCTCTACCCCGCCGGCGCGGTCGCGGGTGCCAGCTCATCCGGTACCCTCTCGGCGCCTCTGCAGCCGACGCCCCCGGCGGGCTCGGCCCAGGCCCAGACGCTGGCTCTCATCGGACACGGCGAGTTCCGTCGCATGTTACGACGATTGCTCCCGGTCGACTCGGCATCGGCCCCCGCGCCCACGCCCCCGTCCATGCCGCCACTCCGCGGACACAGCGGTCTCTCCAAACCTGTGGAGGCGCTGGGCGCTGCGGAAGTGCCCTCCGGGAAAGATGGAAACGCAGACGCTGCGGGCTAGACCCCGCGTTGGGCCGCTTCACCACGGGTACGGAGCGCCTCACCGACGGGACCGAGCTCCATCTGGCATCACTTCGCTTCGTCGACACCTCGCTCAATCTACAAGGCACAGATCACCCCGCCTTTGCGGCTCTCAAGTCGGAATTCGCAGATGTCCTGGGTGGCCCACCTCCAGGCCTGCCGCCCGACAGGGGCATTGAGCTGGTACTCGAGACAGGCGACCGTCCCATGCCGCGGACTCGGCCAACCAAGCGCTTGTCCGAGGGCGAACTCTCGGAGCTCCGCCGGCAACTCCTCGACTTGCTGGACCGCGGCTGGATACAACCGTCAACGGCGGGTCATGCCGCTTCCGTCGTCTTCGCTCGCAAACCGGATGGTTCCTGGCGCATCTGCTACGATTATCGGGGCCTCAATGCCATCACTGAGCCCCTCGTCGAGCCCCTGCCTCACATCGATTCTCTGCTAGACGAGACCAGAGGCGCGCAATGGTTTACCAAGTTCGACCTGGCGCAGGGCTACCATCAGGTGCGGGTCAGAGAAGCAGACTGGTGGAAGACAAGCTTTCGGTCGCAGCTCGGACAGTTCGAATGGAGAGTTATGCCATTCGGGCTGCAAGGGTCGTCGTCGGTCCTCATGCGGGTCATGAACTCGGCCATGACGCGGGGTCTACGACCTTCGGACTCGGACCCGGCCCCTCCGGGGGCTGGCGGTCTCCCGCCGGACCAGGCAGGGATACCGGGGGCCCATGGGCCGCTGCACCGCTCCGTCGTGGTATACATGGACGACCTCCTGTGTTACAGCTCGACGTTAGAGCAACATCTCCAGGACGTGCGGGAGGTCCTCGCAATTCTCCGCCAGGAAAAGCTCTACGTCAAAGCGTCAAAGTGCGAGTTCGGACGACAGGAGCTTGGCTTTTTGGGCCACCGGGTCTCGGCGGCCGGGGTGGCCGTGGATCCGCGCAAGGTCGCGGCGGTGCAGGAGTGGCCAGTCCCGACCTCCAGCGTAGACTTGCGTCGGTTCATCGGGCTCTGCAACTACTATCGCCGCTTCGTGGACGCATATGCCGACATTGCGGCGCCGCTGACTCGCCTTTGCGGGCCTCACGCGACCTGGGCATGGGGTCCCGAGGAGCAGCAGAGCTTTGACCGGCTGAAGGCGTGCTTGACGACGGCCCCGGTCTTGCGCACCTTCGACTCGCGTCGGCGCTCCGTCCTCACGACGGATGCTAGTGAGCAGGCCATCTCGGCGGTCCTGACGCAGCCCGACGACGACGGCCATCACCACCCGGTCGCCTACGAAAGCCGCAAACTCACGCCGGCAGAGCAGGCATATCCAGCTCACGTCCTCGAGCTGCTGGCGGTCGTCCATGCCTTGCGGGTCTTTCGCCACTACCTTCTGGGCAGTGGGGCCCCTCGCCCTCCCGGCGTCCGATCCGACTTTACGCTTCGCACGGACAACCAGGCAGTCACGTGGCTCCGCACCAAAAGGGACGTAAACCGGTTTCTCGCCCGCTGGTTGGATGAGATTGAGGAATTTCGCTTTGATGTGGAGCATGTCCCGGGACGACTAAACCCCGCCGATCCCCTCTCCCGTCGCGGGCTCCCGGCACCCTGCCGACGGAAGGGTCCCTCGGACGACTCCTTGCCGGAGGGCGCCACTCCGGAGCGCGACGGTTTTCCCTCCGGGGTCGATGCAGGGCCTGGAAGGCGAGCCTCCCGAGCGTTCGCGCCGCTTGGTGGAGCCCGGGTACAGCTGCTCACAGGAGAAGTTACCATTCCGCCTACCACGGTCCACCCTGAGCGGCATTTCCTTTCCCCGGAGTTCGTCGCCACATGGAAAGCCGAGATACAAAGTGACTCGTTCTTCGCGCCCATCTTCAATGGCGCTGCAGCTTCGGTGGGGGTGCCAGTGGATCGCAAAGGGCAGCCCATCGCACCGTCAACCGACCGACCGGCGGGTGGCGCGTTTCTCATCCGATGTGGCTTGCTCTTCAGACGAGGACAAGGTGAGGCGGACCGCCTGTGCATCCCTGAAGGCGGCGACCTCCGCCGTCGCATCCTCCAGGAGTGTCACGACACCCCGCTCGGTGGACATTTCGGCCGACATAAAACAGCCTCCCTGGTCCGACGACTGGCGTTCTGGCCCGGGCAAAACCGCGCCGTAGCCGCATACGTACGGTCTTGTGATACCTGTCAACGCATCAAGGCGGAACATGTCGGCCCCCGCGGCCTGCTGCATCCTTTGCCCCTCCCGACGAGACGGGGTGGTGTTATCGGGGTGGACTGGCTGATGGGACTTCCCCGGACGGCGAAGGGC
Organism: Chitinophagia bacterium; assembly: GCA_010027295.1. Taxonomy (GTDB): domain Bacteria; phylum Bacteroidota; class Bacteroidia; order Chitinophagales; family Chitinophagaceae; genus Pollutibacter. Next base: position 1,054 of record RGVM01000292.1, on the reverse strand, counting down.
TTTGACCAAGTGCAGGTACACGTCGACTATCTGTCAGGTAAAGTCCACGCGGTGCCGACCAAGTCAACGGATACGGCGGCCGACGCCGCACAGATCATTCTCGACATGGTACTTCGATCTGGCGATGGCATACCGGACGCCCTGGTGGTGGATCACGACCCAAAGTTCACGAGCAACATGTTTCGGGAGTTCAACCGCCGCCTCGGCTCCAGCCTGATCGTGGGGTCGGCGTACCACAAAAACACCAATGCCCGGGCGGAGCGAGTGAACGGCGTTCTTGGTGACACGCTCCGGGCCTTTGCAAACGGTCGAAAGGACGACTGGGACCTTTGGTTACCCTATGCCGTGTTTGCTATCAACAACTCGGCCTCGACGCTGGGTGGTGACTTGACCCCATTCTTTATTGACCGCGGCAATCACCCCCGCCTGCCTTTGTCCTTTCCCGACCTTCGCAACGTGGGCGAATCTCCTTCGGCCTACGCAGCACGGATGAAAGAGTTGGAGAAGGAAGTCCAAGCTCTCCTGCTCGAAGCCCAGCAATCACGCAAGGCCGTGTTGGACCGTGGTCGAGTCGACACCGTACTACAGGTCGGCGACCAGGTGATGCTCCGAACAAAAGAATTGCTGGACGCGGCGGAGATCGGGAAGCTCCGGCCCCGGTGGGACGGCCCTTTCCGCATTACGGCCGTTGCGGGCCCGAATACCTACACCCTGGCTCTCCCGAGGCGCTTCAAATGCAGTCCTACGATTAATGTCGACCGCCTAAAGCCTTACTACCCGCGCGACGATCGCCAAGGCCCCCCAGGCCCGGTCGATGACGCCGGCCAGGAAGGCGAGTACGTGGTCGAGCAACTGCTGAATCGTCGGGCCATCCGCGGACGCGTACACTATTTGGTCCGGTGGCAAGGACATGACCCCGCGGACGACTCATGGGAGCCAGAAGAACACCTGACCAACTGCTCGGAGCTGGTTGCGGAGTACGAAGCGGCTGCAGCACACCGACGCCCTCGCCCTCGCGGCCCATCAGCCACGGCTGAACGGGCCCCGGCTCGCA
>RGVM01000291.1 GCA_010027295.1 Chitinophagia bacterium | reverse complement strand
GTTGCCCGCCACGAGGCGCAGGTCGATAGACGCCACGGCCTGCGTGGGGATGACATTGGCCGACTTCTCGCCGACGCCGGCCGCGGCGAAGCCGTTGATGTTGAGCGAAGGCAGGCTGAGGTTCTCGTTGAGCGAGCCTGTCCGTTCCGGCCGTCGGATGCCGAGCTCCCGCTGCAGCTGCGATTCGACGGGCGGCATCTTCTCCAGGGCCTCGCGTTCCACGGCGGAGAGCGGGATGACATCGTCGTAGAAGCCCTTGACGGTGACCTGTCCCTTATCATCCTTCATCGAGGCCAGCAGGCGGGCCAGCTCCATTGCGGGGTTGGGGACCCAGTTGCCGTAATGACCCGAGTGCAGCGGTCGCTTGGGACCATAGACGGTGAGTTCGAGGTGGGTGTCGCCGCGCACGCCGAAGACGACCTGTTTGCGGCCGGTCTGGTGCACGGGCCCGTCGCAGATCACCCAGGTGTCGGCCTTCAGGAGATCCTTGTGTTTGTCGAAGATCTCGGCGAGGTGGGTCGAGCCGGCCTCCTCTTCTCCTTCGAAGAAGAATTTGATGTTTATGGAAGGCTTGATGCCGGAGGCTTTGAGGGCGGCATAGGCCTGGAGGATGGCGAAGACGCCGGCCTTGTCGTCGGAGGCGCCGCGGGCGTAGATGCGCCAGTCGGGGTTGACGGTGCCGCGGATGCGCTGCCAGTCGAGGAAGGCCGCGCCCTTCGCCAGCGAGCCGTCGGTGAGCTGCGGCCGGAAGGGGTGGAGGCCCCTGGCCCATTTCGATGTATCGACCGGCTGGCCGTCGTAGTGGGCGTAGAAGACGACGGTGTGTGTGGCGCCGGGCGTCCGCACTTCGCCATAGACGGCCGGCGGCTGTCCGGGTGTGGCGGCTTCGAGCAGCCGGGTGTCGGCCACGCCTTCGGCGCTCATGTACTGGAGGATGGCCTCGGCCGTCGCCCGCAGGCCGGCCTTGTCGGCCGCGACGTTGGGGATGGCGAGGAAGCCGCGGTAGCTCTCGAGCAGTCGGGCTTCATGGGCCTGACGCCAGGCGCGGACAGTGCGTACGGTGGGAGACTGTGCCGCGACGAGGAGGGGACAGGCGGCCAGCAGGAGAAGCAACTTCTTCATCTGCGGAAGGTAAGCCAAAACAGCGGAGGCGGTCACGACCGCAGCAGCATGAAGACGGAGCCGGCGAGGGTGAGGACGAGGACCATGCGGCGGTAGAGTTCGTCGCGGATGCGGTCGACGATGCGGATGCCGGCGAGGAAGCCCAGGGCGAGGGCGGGCAGGAGGTAGAGGTCGATGCGGAGGCCCTCCCAGTGGATGTTCTTCCAGACGAAGGCCTGCAGCGGGAATTTGAAGAGGTTCATCGAGAGGAATATCCAGGCGGACGTGCCGATGAAGTCGTTCTTGGTGGCGCGCATCGCGATGAAGTAGAGGTTGGCGAAGGCGCCGGCGAGGTTGCCGATCATGGTGGTGAAGCCGGCGGCGAGGCCGGTGGAGACGGCGAAGAGGGGATGGTGCGGCAGGTCCTTCCCCTTGCGGAACTCCATGAGGAAGACGAGGAGGATGGTGGTGATGATGATGCCGGCCATGATCTTGCGGAAGAGGGCCTCGTCCATGTCCTTGCCGGTGAGGAGGCCGAGGACGATGCCGATCGCCATCCAGGGGATGAGTTTCCGGAAATGGTCCCAGCGCGCGTGGCGGTTGTAGTAGTTGACGGCGGCGATGTCGGCCGCGCAAAGGAGGGGGAGGACGATGCCGGTGCTGGCCTTGCTGCCGAAGACCATGGCCATGAGGAGGACGGTGAGGACGTCGAGGCCCTTGACGCCGGCCTTTCCGAGGCCGATGACGAAGGTGGCGAGGAGGACGGCGGCCCACTGGCCGACGGAGAGGTGTATGGCGGTGTCCATGCTGGTCCGCAAGGTAGGGAAGCGGGTGGAAACGGGGGAATGCCTATCTTGTTATCTATGGCAATACCTATCGTCCTACGCAATGCCGGTGCCGTGGTGGCGGGTGCCCTCGCGGGCGGTATCCTGAACATGGGCCTTGTGGCCCTGGGTCCGATGGTTATTCCTCCTCCGCAGGGCGGAGATGTGTCCACGATGGAGGGCTTGCGGTCAACCATCCACCTCTTCGAGCCGAAGCATTTCCTCTTCCCCTTCCTGGCGCATGCGCTGGGCACGCTGGCGGGCGCCTGGCTGGCGGCCCGGCTGAGTGCGACGAGGCCCCGGGCCGGTGCATGGGCCATAGGATTGCTGTTCCTGGCGGGGGGTGCCATGATGGCCTACAGCCTTCCGGAGGCGGTTGTGTTCAATATCACCGACCTAACCCTGGCGTATCTGCCGATGGCCTGGCTGGGGTATCGATGGTCGGGGAGGTCATGAGCATGGGCTTGTTGCCGAAGACCATGGCCTCTTTTACCTGCTATATTCCCGTTTTCAGGATTCCATTCCTGAAAAAGAGCCAGAAATCCGGCATGTATCATATAATTCCTTATCAGCGCTTGATTTCGAATCATAATTGAACGGGCGTTGGAAGGTCTGATACGGGCCGTGGACCATCATCGTTTCGGCGTGGCACGTGAAACGGATTCCGCGTGGTACGTTAAACGGGATCCGCGTGGCACCGTTCCCGACGCTTCGGTCGGGATCCTGAGACTCGGGTGCCACGCCTGCGAGCTCAGAGGCTGCCCTTTTGGTAACCTGTTCCACCTTTCTCCGTGAGACCCTGCGAGCCGTGTCTCTCCGCCTGCCGGCGGATGCCTCGGGGATGGCTTTTAGCTCAGGGCTTTCCAGCCCATTTCGCTTCATATGCCCAAACCCTCGGGTTCATTCCCCCGGGTGGGCGTCATCTGACGACGATACGCTCCCGGTGCAGGACCCGGCCTTTCGTGTCGGTCGTCGTCAGGAGGTAGGTGCCGGCGGAAAGCCTGTCGGTCGGGATGCCTTCGCCACTCGACACACGGCCCTTGCGCCAGACTTCCCGCCCGCCGATGTCGTGCAGGATGGCTTGGATCTGTGGGGTGCCCTGGATGCGGAACTCGATTCGGATATCCGTCTCCGTTGGGTTGGGCCAGATGCGCAGGTATTGTCCTTCTCCCAGCTGAACGAGCCCGGTGGGCGTGTAGTTGAAGGGGTCGGATGCGGCCGAGGCGCAGCCGTTGACGGTGACGACCACCGTGTAGTTGCCGGTTGCGGCCGGGAGGTATGTCTGTCCCGTCGCGCCATTGACAGGCGTGCCGTCGCGGTACCACTGGTTGCCGCTGGCGGCGGAGGATACCAGGTTGCCATTGGCGTCTTTCGAGATGGTGGGCCTGGGTGGGATGGCGTTGACGGTGAGACTGGCGGAGCCTGTCGCATTCTGCTGGCAGGTGGTGCCGTTCGCATCTGAAACGCGCTGGAGGCTCAGGGTCGTGTTGCCGATGGCATTGGTCGGAGGGGAATAGGTGAGGGTGCTCGAGCCTGACTGAGTGGACTGTTGCTGGGACGCGCCGCCATTGACGCTGAAGGTGAAGGTGTAGGGCGCATCGCCGTCGGACCCTGTGAGGGTGAAGGGCGTCGGTATCCCGTTCAGGCAAACCTGTCCGCCGCCTGAGACGCCGGCTGATGGGATCGGATTGACTTTCACGGTCACGGCGGTGGTGGATAGGTTGCTGGCGCATCCGTTGGCGCTAGCCACCCTCGTGAGGGTGAAGGCGAAGCTTCCTTTGGCGGCAGTCGATTGCGTCAGGCTGGCCGTATTCCCCGTGCCGCTGCTGAGGCTGAGCGCATGGCTAAAGAACGCGCCGTTTTAGAAAGAGAAAAAGAAGAAGCTAAGGAGAGACTGCGAATCTCTCAAGAAGAGCTTGAGCGTAATCGAGCCTCTGCAGAAGCTGAGCGGAACAAATTGCTTGTGCTAGCTGAAGCTGAGCGAGCCCGACTTATTGAACGCGCAAAGCGCGAAGCAGAGGAAATTGAAAGTGCCCGAGCATCACTTGTTGAAAAGACAGCTCGAGAAGCAGCAGAACATTTAGCCGTCCAAAGCGAAGCTGCTGCAGCTCTACTAGCAAGTAAGGAAAACGAGCGCGCGATGCTAGAAAGTGAGGCTGTTGAAGTGTTTGGTCTTCAAGCGCAAATCGCAAATGAGACAGCTGCGCAATTGCAAGTTGCAAATGAAACAAATTCTCAATTAAATGCAGCATTGGTAATGCTTCACGAGAACTT
>RGVM01000030.1 GCA_010027295.1 Chitinophagia bacterium | reverse complement strand
TTCTGCGGACCGAAGACGGCTGCGGCCCCATCGGGTCCGCACAGCGGGTTGTCGACATCACACAGGATGGATATCTCGGTCCCAAGGGTACGCGTGTCCCATTCGGACAGGTCGATGCCTGCCAGCCGGGTGAGTGCCCCCGGGGACTGGAGGATGCGGCCGTCCGCATCCAGGAATACGGCTCCGAGGGCCCGGAGGATGCCCATGCCCCCATCGACGGTGGCGCTGCCGCCCATGCCGAGGAGGATTCGACCTGCGCCCATGTCGAGGGCTCTCCGCAGCAGTTCCCCGGTGCCGTGGGAGGTCGCGACGGTGGGGTCGAGGCGTTCGCGCGGGACAAGGCGGATGCCGCTGGCCGTGGACATGTCGATGATGGCGGTACGGTCGGATGCCCGCCATCCGAACCAGGCTTCGACGGGATCGCCGAGTGGGCCGGTCGCCAGGAGGGGGATGCGCTCCGCGCCGAAATGGGAGATGAGCAGTTCGCCGGTGCCGTCGCCCCCGTCGGCCACGGGATGCCGGATGCAATGATGCCCGCTACCGGCGGCATGGACACCGCGTTCAATGGCGAGGGCGGCCTTATCGGCCGTCAAGGCATGTTTGAAAGCGTTGGGCGCGATGAGTACGACCATGGCTGCAAAGGGGCGATGGAGGGTGCGTGACTTGCCATACAATGTAGTGAAAAGTCGGAGAAGGGCTTGGCATGGGCCTAGCGTTCCCCCATGCTCCTGCGGAAGGATCGAATGCGTCAGGAAGATAGGTGGTCATGAAGAACCGGTGCGGGGATGCGCCAAACGGATGGGGCGACCGTTTTACACGGCATGTGGCAGCTCGGTCAACCCAGAGCCATCAGGTCGCGTATGGCCACCGATGCCGTGACGGCCCCGAAGGTGGCGGGCATGTAGGAGATGGTGCCGTAGGCAGACTTCTTGAAGTTCTTTCCGTCGGTCAGCATGAGGCTTTCGCGGATGGGCTGCTCCGGACTGAAGACCGCCTTGACGCCTTTCCGGATGCCGTGGCTGCGGAGGTTCTTGCGTATCTGCTGGGCGAAGGGGCAGTTGTAGGTACGGGAGATGTCGACCACGGACAGGCGCGTCGGGTCGAGCTTGGCGCCGGCGCCCATGCTGCTCACGAGGGGAATGCCGCTCTCCACGGCCAGCCGGATGAAGGTGACCTTGGGGGTGATGCTGTCGATGGCGTCTATGAGGTAGTCGGGACGCCGGGCGAGCAGTTCCTGTACCATGCCGGGCTCGACGAAGGACTGTACGGCGTCGAGCTGCAACTCGGGGTTGATCGCCTTGAGCCGTTCGGCCATGATGCGGACCTTGGGTTCGCCATGGTTGGTGGCGAGGGCCGGCAGCTGCCGGTTGCGGTTGGTGGGGTCCACCACGTCGCCGTCGACGATGGTCATGCGCCCCACTCCGCCGCGGGCGACGAACTCTGCCGCAAAGGAGCCCACGCCGCCCATACCGACGACCATGACGTGTTTACGCGTCAGGGCGCGGAGGGCATCCTCCCCTATGAGCAGGCTCGTCCGGGAGAGCCAGGAGATGTCATGCATATTCGTTCAGGCTTTTGCCGAAGACCGACAATGCGTCGGCCCATAGCCGTTCTGTCAGGACTTCGATGTCGGTTCCCGTCGCCCGGGCGGCGAGGTCGTACACCTCGGCGATGGTCGCGTCGGCATCATCGGTCTCCAAAAATACGCGCCCGTGCGGTACCGATCGGAAGATCCCGGAGATGCGCGCGTCGGAAAGCGCCTTCCCGAAGGAGAGCCGGTGGCCGGCAGCCAATATCCTGCCGGCCGTCGCGGCATCCTTCCGAAAGCCGTGGAAGATAACGGGAACGGTCACACGCGTTTCGCGCAGGATGCGAATCACCTCCTCGAAGGCGCGGACGCAATGGATGACGACGGGCTTTCGCAGCCGCTCCGCAAGCGCCAGCTGCCGGCGGAAGGCCTGCTCCTGCAGGGGCATCGGCGTGTCGCATACCCTGTCGAGTCCGCACTCGCCGATGGCGAGCACGACAGGCTGCGAGGCGGCCGCCTCAAGGGCTTGGAAATCCCTTTCGATGTCGCCCTCCGAAAGATGCCAGGGATGAAGTCCCATGGAGACGGGCGTGCGTGCATAGGCTTTGTCGAAGCCGGCAAGCACGTTGAAGATACCAATGGTGCCGGCCTCTTGTCCGTCTCCGTGCGTGTGCATGTCGAACAGGGGGGACATTCTCAACGGATGGACTTCCTTCGTTCAGGCGGCGACGGCCTGTCAGCGGGCCGGGTCGATCTCGACGAATTTGATGCGTTGCCGCTTCCAGGTGTAGGTCACATAGATGCGGCCGTCGCTGCCCTGTATGACGGCTGGATACGAGAACTCCATCTTCGGTTCGTCCTCCAGCACGAGCCAGGCTTTCCAGTCGAGTCCGTCTTCGGAGACGGTGATGTTAAGGGGGGAACGGCTGCCGCCCCATTCGATGGAGCGCTTGGTGACATGGTTGTACACGAGTAGCTGGCGGCCGTCCTTTAGGGTGACGGCGTCGGTGCCCGAGTTGGGGTTGGGAAGGGGTGTGCGCTCCAGGGGCGTCCAGGTGAGGCCCTGGTCGGAGGAGAAGGCCTGCAGCACCACGCCGTTCTTACTGCGGCAGAGGATCTGCAGTCGTCCGTCACGCGTAAAGAGGATGCTGGGCTGGATGGCGGAGAACTCGCGCCCGTCGTTGATGGCGGGGGTGCGGGTCCAGGTGCGGCCGGCATCGTGCGTCATCTCGAAGTGCACGCGCCAGCCGTCGTGCTCGGAGCTGGTGGGGCATAGCAGGGTGCCGTCGGCCAGGAGGACGGGCTTGTTCTTGATGGGCCCCAGGATCCCGTCGGGGAGGCGTTCCGCGGCGGACCAGCTGCGGCCGCCGTCGGTCGAGCGCATCAGCATGCCCCACCATGTGGAGGGCGAAGGGCCCACCTTGTAGAAGAGCAGCAGCTCCTTCCCCGGCAGTTGGAAAAGGACGGGGTTCCAGGTGGGGTACCGGAGGGTGGGGCTCTGCACGCCGTCCGCCACTTCGACGGGTACGGTCCATACGCCCTTCTCCCGGCGACTGAGCCAGATGCCGACATCAGGATGCTTCTCATGCGTCCCTCCGAACCAGGCTGCCACGATGCCTTCGGGCGTCTCCGCCAGGGTGGAGGCGTGGCAGGAGGGGAAGGGGGCCGTCTCGTAGATGAACCCGCTGTGGACGACCTGGGCAGGAGACAACTGGCTCAACAGATTCAGGAGAATGAGTAGGGTTGCAATGCGCATGATGTGGGGATTGGAGGTGGAATATGCGTCAGGCCGGGATGGAGAGCGTCAGTCCCGCATCGTTGGCTGCAAGACGAGCAGGGACGGCTCGAAGACGGAGCCTGCCAGCAGGAGGCCGCCGAGCGGCACCGCGACGGTGGAGCCGGAATACTGGCGGCCGTCGTTGAGGAATACTTCGGTCGTCTCGAAGCCACCGCCGGCGACGGGCCGGAGGCGTAGGATCTGGGAAGGCGACTTCTCGGCCGAGTCCTTCGCATGGGCGACGAAGCGGAGCAGTTGCGGGTGGCAGCCGATCCATAGGTCGCCGCGAGCATCGACTTCGATGTTGTCGACGCCGGTCTCCAGCGGAGTCTCGCCGAGCAGTTGCAGGGACCCGTCAGCGCGGTTCCTGGCATAGCTGAGCAGAAGGCGGCCCGTGGTGGCCGCCACATACACCCTGTCGCCGTCGGGTGAGAGGTTGACGCCGTTGGCATAGGCGATGCCTTCGGCCACGGTCCGGAAAGCCTGTCCGTCGTAGTAGTTGACGTAGGAGATGGCGCGCTGGAGATAGTCCTCGAGGGTGCGGGCGGGTCCCGGCAACGGGTAGTAATGGTCGTTGGTGACGTAGAAGCTGCGCTCACCGACGGCGGCGACGTCGTTGGGGCTGGTCATCCGCCCGGGATCGACGATGGATTCAAGGTGCAGCAGGCTGTCATGGCGCCATTCGAAGCGTTCGACGGCATGGGAGCCGTCGCGCTGACGGTGGCTGACGGCAAAGAGCAGAAGGCGCCCCTCGGGGCTGCGCCATAGGGAGATGCCGTGGGGGTGGAAGTCGGCGAGGCCGGGCGGCGTGACATCGCGGAGGGAGGGCGAGTCGGAGAGGGGATTGAAGACCAGGATGCCGCCGTGGGTGCTGCCGGGCGCGGCGAGGCCTGCGCGGCGGTCGTCGACGGAGACGAAGGCCAGCTTGCCGAGGGTGTCGACGGCGATGTCCTCGGGGCCCGGTATCGGGAGCGGTACGTGGGTGGCGCTGCCGTCGAAGTGCGGAACGATGTCGCGGAAGACGCCGGCGGGCCGCAGGATGCCGAAGGTGACGCATAGGGCGATAACGACGAGTATGGCTGTGGAAAAAATAGCTATCCGTTTCATGGAAGACGGGATTTCAGATGGAAGATACGGTACCGAAGGCTGCCCGTACCAGGGAACAGATCCTTTCCATGGATGGCCGCTATGAAAACCGATTCGTCATCAATCTCCCACGCGCCTCATATGCACGCGCTGCACGGCCCCCACCTGGAAAGTTCCCACCGGCGCGTCCGGCTTGCCGCTGCGGCGGGCGGAGACGACCTCGAAGAACAGTCCACCGGACGTCAGTTCCTCGGAGGCTGTGAGCAGGAAGCCCGATGTCTCGAAGACGCTGTACAGTCGATTGCCGGAGAGATAGGTGGGTATCTCGATCCCGCCGCCCTCGTCGACCACGAACTCGGAACCGGCCCGGTCGATCCAGCGCAGGACATAGTCCTTGGTGGCAGGTGCCTTCTCGGAAAGATAGTCGGTACGCCATGTCCAGCTGGTGGAGTCAATGCGGCGGATGGTGCGGCGCACGCGAACGCTGTCGCGCAGGACGCCTTTGGAATAGATGTGCATGGTTCCCTCCCAGACGCCTAGGCACCTATCAGGAAACAAGTTCTGTGCCTCGGTCGTCAGACAGATCAGAACGCTCATCAGACAGACAGGGATCCTCATGCAGTTTTTTTTTGACCAACGCTGTCCAATGGCTGGAAGAGCGGCGGCAGCGGGATCTGACCCCGAAGATACCCAGTGGTCCGGATACTGCATAAGGGAGGTATCGTGGCCAGTCGAACGTTTCGGAATATGGTATGGAAGTTTTTCGTTCAGCTGGGGGAACCACCGATACAGGCATTTCCGAATGGAAGGTTGCCAACAATTCGATATTTTCACACCGATAGGCGGCCGACTTTGGATTTCCCGGACTTGACGCCGAGCCGTGGTTCCGAATCCTGTGTTCATAGGTATGGAGCCATGGCAGGCATGATTCGTTTTGAGACCCAAATCGATTCCAAAGTCGAAGAACCTCTAAGGCGGGCCTAGACGAATTGCAGCTGACCGGACACCGACCCATACTCTGTTTGAGCCATATGCGTGTCCTCATCGTTCCCCCGGAAGAGTTCGTGCCATCGCATGCACCCTTGTCGGCGATATTCCAGTACCATCAGGCTTGCATCCTGCGATCGAGGGGCCTGGATGTGTCGGTGGTATCCGTGTCCCGATCGCTTGCGGTCCGGTCATTGTTGATCAGCATCCTAAGAAAAGCCACGGGCAAGTGGGCCTTCTACGAGCCCGCCAACCAGATCAGCCTGTTCGCCACCGTCCGAATGCTGTTGGATCAGCTCTTACGTGGTACCGAAACCATCTTCGAAGAGCAGGATGGACTGAGCGTCGTCAGGGTAAGGGTCCGATGCTGGAGCGAAGTGACCCCGAAAGAAAGCCTGCGCTACTTCGACCGATGCCTCCGGCTGGGGTACCGCCTGCTGAAGGATAGATGGGGTCGCCCCGACATCATCCATGCGCATAACGCCTGGCTGGCCGGCACTTCCGTGATACCGATTGCGGCAACAGACGGCATCCCATACTGCCTGACGGAGCACAGCACCTACTATGCGAGGAACCTCATACCGGAGCGGTTCTTCCCGCTGCTTAAAAAGGTGTATGATCAGGCGGCCGCCTCCATTGTGGTATCGCCGGCCCTGGGTGAGCTACTCACCAAAAAAGAGCTCCTTCCGGATGGCTGGCGGTATTTCCCCAACGTGCTGGACCCACTCTTCGAGCAGCCGGGGATATCCTCCCACCCCGTCACCGCAGGAAAGCGATTCCTGAACATCGCCGAGCTGACGGAGAAGAAAGGGCAGACCCATCTCCTTAAGGCATTTGCCCTCGCATTCAAGGGCGACCCGGAGGCCAGCCTCGTCATCGCCGGCGATGGGGACCTTCGGGATGAACTCCATGCAGAGGTGAAGCGTCTCGACATCTCCGGACAGGTCATCTTCACGGGACGGATTGACAGGGAGGAAGTGTTGCGGCAGATCCAGGCATGCGACGTCTTCGTCCTTCCCAGCCTCGTGGAGACCTTCGGCGTGGTGGTCATCGAGGCCATGGCATGCGGAAAACCCGTGGTCGCAACGACATGCGGCGGACCGGAGAACTTCCTCCTCAGCGAACACGGGATACTGGTGCCGCCTGGCGATCCGGAAGCACTGGCTTCAGCCATGTCGCTAATATTAAGCAAATTGGCCGATTACAATCCGTCCTCCATCCGTCGATACGCCCTGACGAACTTCGGTAGCGAAACCTTCGCGGAGAACATCATCGCCATCTATGAAAAGATGCTTGCCGGACACGAATCTCACCGAGGATAGAGCCTGCAAGCTGTCAAACTGAAGTCGACCCAGCTGCTGACATCATCCACTCCACCAGCTTTTCCATTGAGAGCCGTCAATCCCGCACGCAACGCACCGAACAGCCGGCACCCTTGCCATGACCCGGACTGACGCTGATGCGGTTCGTACCCCAGGGTTCTCCGCCCTTCGACTGGTCCAGGAAACTAATGATGCCGTAATCCTCCTTGTACAACGTGGATGTCCACCAGATGGCCCGGGTCCGCACCCCGCTGGAGAACCCTCCCTCATCCCCGCGCTGCTCGCCGGGCAAGGCGCCGAAGCCAGTTGTGTTGGTACCGTTGCCTTCGGGCCAGCCGGTCTTCGCCCTGAGTTTGACAGAAGCCGGGTTGCCGCCTCCGAGCGAGGAGATCAATGACTTCCATTCCGCATCGGTGGCGACATGCCATCCCTCGGGGGCCAGTCCACGCGGGTCGGTGACGGCGTACCAGTTGTACAGACGGCCGTACTTCGCGCCTCCGGCCGCATCGTTGTTGTGGTAACACCAGGCCGGCTGCCGGTTCTGGGCCGCCGTCCTCCATTCCTCCGCAGTCCGGGCCTCGGGGATGGGGTCGCCGTTGCGGAACCGATCTATGTCGAGGTTGCGGGACATCCAGGAAAGGCCTCCGATGGCCACAGAGGCATAGGAATAGGTGGGTTTGGCCGGCTCGGGCCTGACAGGATCCGTGCGTGGCGCTGGCCTCACCGGGTCGGGCTTCGGGTCGGGCGTACGGGCCCTGACCTTCTCCCAGCCCCGGGTGACGGCATCGAGCCGCTGTTGCCGGCCGGGATGTTCGTAACTCCCTCGCTCCGGCTGGGAGAGGTAGGCGGCCCTGGCCTGTTCAATTGTGCCGCCCATGCGGAAGATCATTGCCCCGGCGAACTCATCGGCCTCCAGTTCCATCTCGCGCTGGGTGGCGTCGGGATGCGGGTTCAAAAGGTGGTTGTTGACATGATGGCCCAGCTCGTGGGCGAGGATGGTGAGGGCCTCCCAGTTGCGGGTGGAGACGCGGATGTCGGCGGAGCTGAAGTTCATGCGCTTCACCTCCTCGAGGAAATCGGGGTTGTAGAGGATGTAGGGCTTGCCCTTGTAGAGGGTGGCCTGGCAGTTGTCGATCTGCCGGCAGGCGACGATGAGGAAACGGTTACGGATGTCGATCCTGTCGAGCATGTCGGTGATGAGCCGGTTGACGTCCTGCTCCGTCATGAAGTTGGCGGCGCTGCCGGCGCAGGGTCCGGGATCGACGGACGGCTGGCCGTTGAAGCTGGTGCCGCGCCGGTCCTGGGCGCACAGGATGCCGGATATGAAGAGAAGGGCTGCGGGCAGGATGAATGACCTCATGGTCGATCTTTTGTTTCAAAAATAACGCAACCCGAGGGGAGTCGGTATAGAGGGGGGAATTGTCCGGGCCGTGCATTCAGGGATTGCAAACGCCGGGATTCCGGATGCAAGCCTATGCAACCGATTGACACAAGCTTTGAGTGAACGATGTGGGATGTCCCAGTAGTCTTGGGATCCTGGCTCCCATTGCCAAGGAACTTCTGGTTTCCACCTTCACCGAAGCCTACCTGTCTGCCTACGGATCTTGGAACAAGGTGACATACCGACTGTAGATGAAGGACCTCCCATATTTCGTACGTTCATCCCGAGGCTCGAGAATCCCGAGGTGCACAATCCGATCAATGAGCTTGCCCGCACCGGCCCCTGTATACCCCATGGATTTCACGACTCCGCCGACTGTCACGATCGGAACACTGAACAGTTGCTGCAGGAACCGTACATCACTCGATGCCTCCCTCTTACCCAACGCCTGCACTTTCTGCATATCCTCCCCTCGTAGCGAGGTTATCTTCTTCGAAGTCACAATGCCCATCAAGGAAGAAGTCAAGCCACTCATGCGGACGCCCTTCGTGATATGCGTTCAGGCTTTCATAATATAATTGCTGATATGCATTTAAGTTGACATGACACGGATATATGTATACCGATATTAACTATAGTATACTTTATGCTTCCCTGGACTTTGCGAAGTACGCTATGATTCGCTCTTTCTACCACAGAGACAGTCCGGCTTGATGACTTTTTCCACGGTTACACACCCATGGCTCGCTGAGCGAATCGATATGGTGCCAGTCTGCGAATGTGCGACGCGGCTTTATTTATTTGCAAGTCGGAATCACCGGATCGAAGACGTTGTTTCATCTGGTGGCATCAGGGAAATGCACGACCGGGATGCTTACAAAACGATGGTAGGCACTGAAAATACAGGATAGAAGATGAAACGCCTGTCATTTGGTAACCATCCGATACACCTAGCCAATCAGAAAAATCGTCTCAGTGTCTTCGGCATCATAAGCCGACCGCGTGCCTAAGGCATGAATTGCTTATTTGTGAAGCAGACTTAAACAATTTGCAGTGCTGTCAACTGGTAAAGAGGAAAGACCAGAAACAACATAAAAAAACGTTTTACTGTGATTTTGGAGTAAATTAATCAATGAGACGAATCTGGACCCATTTATCACATTATACCATTATTTTAAGATATTTTATGAAATATATCGGTAATTTTGACTCTTAAATCACAATATAATGTCAGTCTTGGAGCTGGGTGATACGATAAAAAATAGGCGAAAAGAGTTGAAGATCATACAACCCCGATTGTGTACAAACTGGAGAGAGGCCAGGGCAATCCCTCCTGGGATGTGATCAACCGGTTGGCGGAAGTGTTGGGCATGGAGTTGACGCTGGAAGTGAGAAGGAAACCTTGATTGAATGAGAGTCCTGCAGATATACCGGAACGGGAGGTTGGCCGGAACATTGACTGAGGAGGACCGCAGGCATTACGTCTTCAGATACGATGACGACTATTACAAGGACCAAGGTCTGCCCTCGGTCAGTCTGACCCTTCCGAAAACCCGACAGGAATACCGGAGCGAACACCTGTTCCCGTTCTTCTCGAACATACTCAGCGAAGGCGTCAACAGAAGGCTGCAGTGCGTTCAATGGAAGGTGGACGAGGAAGACGATTTCGGCCTGTTGGCAGCTACCGCGCAATGGGACACCATCGGCGCCGTCACCGTAAAACCCGTCATGGTCGATGAATATGAATGAGCTGAGGAACTGTCCGGGTACGCTGGCAGAGGGTTTTTCCACGTACAGTCCGGGCTGCCTGCGAAGACTCTTCGACGGTAGGAAGGTGAGCCATATCCTGCCCTATGAGAGACCGCAGGAAAGCGAGGAGGCGGCCGAGCTGTTCATGGAGAACCGGCGGCGCATTTCCATATCCGGGGTGCAGGAGAAGTCGAGTTTCATCCTGGAGAAGAATGTGCTTCGATTGACAAGGGCCGGCGAACAGGGCACTTACATTCTGAAGCCCATCCCCAGGGATTTGAAGAAGGTCGACCAGGTGCCTGCCAACGAGCATCTGACCATGCAGATCGCAAGGCAGGTCTATCGGATGGACACGGCGGAAAACGCCCTCATATTCTTCAAGGATGGCACACCCGCCTACATCACCAGGCGGTTCGATGTCAATAAGGATGGCTCGAAGCGGGGCAAGGAGGACTTCGCAACGCTGGCGGGCAAGACGAGGCACAGCGGCGGAGCGAACTTCAAATACGACTACAGCTATGAGGAGGCCGGGGCCCTGCTGAGGGAACACGTTTCCGCCTGGCGGATAGAGATCGAGAAGTACTTTTCCCTGGTGCTGTTCAATTTCCTGTTTTCAAATGGGGATGCGCACCTGAAGAACTTCTCCCTGCTGGAGGCGATGAACGGCGACTATCTTCTCAGTCCGGCCTACGACCTTGTCAACACCAGGCTTCATGTGGATGACTCGGATTTCGCGTTGGACAGGGGATTGTTCGCCGACGGCTTCAAAAGTGCGCGATTCAAGACGAGCGGGCATCCTGCGCTGGCCGACTTCGAGGAGTTCGGCAGACGCATAGGGGTGTCGGAGAAAAGGATTGGAAAGCTCACCGGGCCGTTCATCGAAAAGCAGCCGCTCATGGAGGCGTTGGTCAGTCGCTCCTTCCTTAAAGAATCCGACAAAAGGTCATATCTCCTGATGTACAACACCAAAAGGAATTACCTCCTCGGCTAAGGCGGTGAGGTAAGACGGTTCTCATGCCTCTGCTGCCATGTGAATGCCGATCGTCTTCCTTCACTTCCCGATGCAGAACTTACTGAAGATGAAGTCGAGCTGGTCCTCATTCGTGACCTGCCCCGTGATCTCCCCCAGATAGTGCAGGCACCGCCTGATCTCCAACGCCAGCAAGTCCCCCGGCAGCCCCTCGTCCATGCCCCGCTGCACGTCTTCCACCGCAGCAGCCACCTGCTGCAGGGCCGCGTAGTGCCGGGCGTTCGTCACCACCGTGCTCTCGGCACTCACCTGTCCTTGCAGCACGCGGTCGACCATACGCTCCTTCAGGATGTCGATGTGGTGGTTAGCCCTCGCGGAGATGTACAACGCGTCGATGCCGGGGAAGCGCTCCGCCAGCGATGCCTCGTCCGAGAGGTCGCTCTTGGTGCCCACGAGCAGGTACGAGGGGTTGGCCTCCCGCAGCACCGCCAGCGATGCCTCCAGGCCGCCTGGCGTCTCCGTCGAAGCGTCGAAGAGGTATAGCACCAGGTCGGCCGTACGCATCTTCTCCAGACTCCTCTCCACGCCGATGGCCTCGATGGAATCTTCGCTCGCGCGGATGCCTGCCGTGTCGATCAGCCGGAACAGGATGCCGTCGATGTTGAGCACCTCCTCGATGGTATCGCGCGTGGTGCCGGCTATCTCGCTGACGATGGCGCGATTCTCGTTGAGCAGCGTGTTGAGCAGGGTCGACTTACCGGCGTTGGGCTTACCCACGATGGCTACGCCCACACCGTTGCGTATCACGTTCCCGAGTCGGAAAGAGTCGATCAGCCTGCTAACGGTCATGCGTATGCGCTCCAGCAGTTCCCGAAGCCGCGATCGGTCGGCGAACTCGACGTCTTCCTGGGAGAAGTCCAGCTCCAGCTCTATGAGTGCGGAGAACTCGATGAGACGTTCCCGCAACTCCCGTAGCACGGTGGAGAAGCCCCCGCGCATGTTGTGCATGGCCGTCCGGTGCGAGGCGGCCGTGTTAGAGGCGATCAGGTCGGCCACCGCCTCGGCCTGCGTCAGGTCGAGCCGACCCTTCAGGTAGGCCCGCTGCGTGAACTCGCCCGCACGGGCCAGGCGCGCCCCGCGGGCGATGCAGGCACCGATGATGCGCTCCTGTATCCACGGCGAGCCGTGGCAGGATACCTCCACCACGTGCTCCCCGGTGTAGGAGCGCGGGGCGCGGAACAGCGATACCACCACTTCGTCGATCAGCTCCCCGCCATCCTTGAGATATCCGACATGGAGTGTATTGGCTGGTTGCGACGACAAATCTTTAGATGGGAATAGGCTGTCGGCGATGTCGATGGCCATTGAGCCGCTGAGGCG
>RGVM01000290.1 GCA_010027295.1 Chitinophagia bacterium | reverse complement strand
GAACCTCAAGGGCGAAAAGGCCTGGGGCATCGAGTTCACCGCCGGCTGGACGCCGTACAAATGGTGGAAGATGGATGCCAGCTTCAACCTTTTCCAGGCGCGCGTCGACGGGAGCAACATCCTCGCCGCCTACCGCACCCAGACCACCAGCTGGTTCGCCCGCCAGACCTCGCGCTTCAGCCTCAAGAACGACTTTGACATCCAGGCAAGGATGAACTACGAAGCCCCGCAGCGGATGGTGCAGGGCAGTCGGAAAGGCTTCTTCCAGATGGACCTTTCCCTGGTCAAAGACTTGATGTCCCAGAAAGCCACCCTGTCCCTGAGCGTGATCGACGTCTTCAACTCCCGGAAGGTCTACTATACCTTCACAGGCCCAGGATTCTACACCGAGGCACTTATGGGGTTCCGACCCCGTCAGATCAACCTGACCCTCTCCTACCGCATCCGTCAAGCGAAAGGGACCAAAAACGTGAAATTACTCAACACGGATTAGCGCTTTTCATAGCCATCTGCCTAATTTTAGCATTCTTGGAATCCAAGGTTCCACATGCAAAAAAACTCCATGAGAAAAAACACTGTACGGATCCTTGCGGCAGGCTCTTTGGCATTGGCCGTCATCCTGCTGTTTCTCGTTCGTCCGTCGACGGACACCCACCAACAGGTAGCCGGTGGACAGATCCCCTCTGCAGAACAATCCTCAGACATCGCTTCGGCTTCGGAGAAGCCTTCAGCGCACGGCCTCACCCCCGCTCCCATCGTCAGCATACACAAAGCCGCCCCTACAAAAGATAGAAAGAAAGGGATTGACAGGAAGGCATACGAGCGTTTCCTCGAGAACCATCCCTTCAACAGGCGTACCCGGGAAGCCGTACGGTCGATAGGCCCCAACGGGGATGAGGACGAGGAAGAAGAAGCCAAGGATCCCGACAGGCCTGACCTCGCCTTCGAGCAGGACTTCCTGCGCACTATGGACCCCAGGCTGGGAAGGCCCACGCCTGAAGTGCTCGACGCCATCCGGAAACGCAACATCGAGATCTTCGACGAACGTCCCGACCAGGCCGTTCAGTCGCTGCCCGGCTCATCCACGGCCACGGCATGGACGGAACGCGGGCCCAACAACGTGGGCGGCCGCGTACGAGGTCTCGCCTGGGACCCGAACGACGCGAGCCTCAAGAAGGTGTGGACCGGCGGCGTCACCGGAGGGCTCTGGTACAATACCGACATCACCAACGCCAACTCACCATGGGTGGCCGTGAACCAGTTCTGGAACACGCTGTCGATCTCAGCCATCGCCTTCGACCCAGTAAACCCGAAAAACATGTACGTGGGCACGGGAGAGGGCTTCGGCACGGGCGCCTCCGTGGGCAACGGGATCTGGAAATCGACAGACGCCGGCGTCACCTGGACGCAGCTCTCGTCCACGGCCACGTTCAGCTATGTCAATGACATCGTCGTACGCAACGAGAACGGCACAGGGGTCGTGTATGCCGCCGTAGACGGCGGTTTCTATCAGGGCATATGGCACAATGCCGCCAGTGCAGGCCTCCAGCGGTCCACCAACGGCGGACAAAGCTGGACGCAGGTGTTGCCCAAGATCGGAACGCAGACCATCAACTACGTACCCTCCTCCCTCGCCCTTGGCAAGGACAATCGTCTCTGGGTGGGCTCGAAGTCGAGTCCTTTCTCGGGCACGGACAGGGGCGGCGGCAGGGTTCTCGTATCGGAGAACGGAACCGCCTGGGCCGTTTCTGATTCGGTCACGGTGGCCAATGGCCGGGGACGGGTGCTTGTCGCCACGGCCCCGTCGAATGAGAAGTTCGTCTACAGCTTCGTGGAGAACAACGGCAAGGTGGGTGCGCTTCGTCGCACGACCGATGGGGGTACCAGCTGGACCAACATGGGCTCCCAGCCGGACGACCTCGACAACGGCATACCCGCCGATGACTTCACCCGAGGACAGGGCTGGTACGACCAGGCCATGGCCGTGGACCCCGTCGACTCGAACGTCGTGCTCATCGGAGGGATCGACCTGTTCCGCAGTCGCGACGGCGGCGGTAACTGGGCGCATATCAGCAAATGGTCTAACAACGCCAACCTGAACACCCTCAGCTGCGCCCTGGTGCATGCCGACCAGCATGTCATCCGCTACCGACCCGGGGACTCCTCCACCGTCATCTTCGGCACGGACGGTGGTGTCTATTACACCAACAGCATAGGAACGGCAACCACTTCGGCCGTCATAGGCGCACGGAACCGGAACCTGAATGTGACACAGTTCTATGCAGGTGCCCAACATCCGGGAGTCGGCTCCAACGTGTTCCTCGCGGGGGCTCAGGACAACGGCACCCAGCGCTTCACGGCAGCCGGCATGAACAGCACGACCCAGGCCACGGGCGGCGATGGCGCCTTCTGCTTCATCGATCAGACGCTGCCCAGTTTCCAGATCACCTCATACGTGTACAACGTGTTCTACCGGAGTACAAACGGGGGCACGAGTTTCGGGACCATCCTGAACGACCAGAACACGGGATCCTTCATCAACGTGGCCTGCTATGACGACCAGCAGCACATCCTATACTCTTACCGAAAGGCCGGCAGTAGCGGTGGAAGCCTGTATGCCATCAAGAACATACATACAACACCGGTGGTGGATAGTGTAATACTTCCCAATCTCACCTCCGGGGTTACGGCCATGAGGGTTTCGCAACACACCGTCGGGTCCACCACCCTCTACCTCGGCACCAGCAGCGGCGTCGTGATGAAGGTCGAGAAGGCCAACACCGGATCCCCGGTGGTCACCACGATCACAGGCACCCTGCCCGCGGGCTCCATCTCCTGCATAGAGGTCGGAAGGAATGAGAACGAACTGCTCGTGACCCATTTCAACTACGGCATCAACCGGATCTGGTACACCACCAACGGAGGAACGACCTGGATTAATAAAATGGGGAACTTCCCCAACATGCCCGTGCGCTGGGCCCTCTTCAATCCGGTCCGCCGCGACACGGAAGTCATCCTCGCCACCGAACTCGGCATCTACGGCACCACCAACTTCAACACAGGCTCCCCCACCTGGAACCCCGTCAACAACGGCTTCGCGAACGTGCGCACCGACATGCTGCAGATACGCCGCTCCGACTACCAGGTGATGGCGGCCACCCACGGCCGTGGCCTGTACACTTCCAACGGCTTCTCCGAAGCGCTGGCCCCGGTGCTGACATCCTTCACGCCTTCCATCGGCAAGGCGGGCGACACCATCCTCCTCAAAGGCCGCAACCTGACGGGCGCGACCGGGGTCACCTTCGGCGCCATCGGCGCGAACGCCTACAATGTCCTCACCGACACCACCGTGCGGGCCATCCTCGGCTCCGGAGGCAACGGCGAGGCTGTGGTGGTCACCCCCGGCGGTGAAGCGGCCCTGGCGGGCTTTCTCTTCTGCGGAACGCCCGCCATCAGCGCACCCGCACCCGGCGCCTGCCAGGGCGACAGCGTGCAGATATCCGCTTCAACGGGCACTTCCTACACCTGGTTCCGGAACGGCACCGCCATACCCGGCATAGACACCACGGCTTCCGCGATACAGGTCAAACAGACCGGCACGTACACCGTGAGGGTCCGGGAGGCAAACGGATGCCTGAACACCTCCGCCGGATTCACCATCACCATATCCCCGCCGCCCGCCAAGCCGGTCATCACGAAAGGCACGGGCGATACGCTCGTGTCGAGCTCGGCCACCGGCAACCAGTGGTACTACAACGGCGAAGCCATCGTAGGCGCCAACGGACAGAAACTCCGGGCCGCCAACACGGGCAGTTACAACGTACAGGTAAACCTGAGCGGCTGCCTCAGCCCGGTGAGCGAGACCTTCGCCTTCGTACCCACGCCGGTGATCACCATCGACGCGTCCAACTCGATCCGCTATTATCCGAACCCCGTGGTACGCGAGATGACGGTCGACTTCCGATGGAACAACATGTCGTCCCTCGCGGCCTCCGTGTACGACCGCCAGGGTCGCATCGTGGCGAGGTTCGGTGATATACGCTCGGGCAAGTCCATCGACCTGTCGACCCTCGCTTCGGGCAGCTACATCATCCGCTTCAGCGACCGGAAGGGTACGCAGGTCCATAGTTCGGTGTTCCTGAAACAGTGATCCATGAGGGTACGTGACATTGCGCTGGTCTTTTGTCTCACCGGAATGCTCGCCTGCTCC
>RGVM01000289.1 GCA_010027295.1 Chitinophagia bacterium | reverse complement strand
ATCGGCGAGTACTTCCGCGACACCGGCCGTCCCGCCCTCATCATCTACGACGACCTCTCCAAGCAGGCCGTCGCCTACCGTGAAGTATCCCTCTTGCTGCGCCGCCCGCCCGGACGCGAGGCATACCCCGGCGACGTATTCTACCTCCACAGTCGCCTGCTGGAGCGCGCCGCCAAGGTCATCAGCAAGGACGAGGTCGCCAAGAACATGAACGACCTGCCCGACTCCATCCGCCACCTCGTCAAGGGCGGTGGCTCGCTGACGGCCCTCCCGATCATCGAGACGCAGGCGGGCGACGTATCAGCCTACATCCCTACCAACGTCATCTCCATCACCGACGGTCAGATATTCCTCGAGTCGAACCTGTTCAACTCGGGCATACGCCCCGCCATCAACGTGGGCATCTCGGTAAGCCGCGTAGGCGGCAACGCCCAGATCAAGTCGATGAAGAAGGTGGCGGGCACCCTCAAGCTCGACCAGGCCCTCTACCGCGAGATGGAGGCCTTCTCCAAGTTCGGCGGCGACCTCGACGCGGCCACCAAGGCGGTGCTCGACAAGGGCGCCCGCAACGTGGAGATCCTCAAGCAGGGACAGTACGCCCCGCTCTCCGTCGAGAAGCAGGTGGCCATCATCTACCTCGGCACGCAGGGCCTCATGGGCGAAGTGCCCGTCAGGCGCGTGCGCGAGTTCGAGGAGCACTTCCTCATGGAGATGGACAACAAGCTCCCCGACGTGCTGGCCGAGTTCAAGAAGGGCAACCTTCCAGAGGACGGCCTCAAGCGCATGGTAGAACTCGCCAAGGGCCTCATGGCCGCTTACAAGGCCTGATGCCATAGCGACGCCCCATTCCCGACAAACCGAAGGCCGTCCATTTGGACGGCCTTCTCATTTTTTTGCTTCAGACTGACTTCCTTCCTCACAACTCGATCTCGAATCGCATGTGATCGGTGCCATTCACGAAGACCGCCATCTCCCAGATACCCGGGCGCACTTCGATCCCCGCACCCAGCTCCCATAGTCCGACGCCTGCCTCGGCCATGCCTCGGAACAGCAGGTGCGGCCTGCCGGTCGACTGCTCGGTGAGGACTACTCGCACGAAGGCTCGCTGACGGAGTGCGACTTCCAGTCCGATGGTTTCCCCTGCCGTGAAGGGTGCGGCGCATACCGCATCGACGATGCCGTCGCGGCAGCGCCTGGCGAGGAGCACGCCACTGACATGATCCACACCCTCCACATCCTTCCATCGCATGCGGTAGCAGGTGATGACCTCGGGAAGGTCCCCCTGGATAAACCATCTGCCCCCGTCCCGCTGAGGCTGTCCCGAGTGGAGGAGGGGCGAGAAGTCGATACCGTTGCGGCTCGTCTCCAGCCTGCCTTCCGCTTCTGGTGGATGGAAGCCCGGCAGGTCGAGGTAGAGCGTCAGCGGCCGTTCGCCGAGATGCCCCCTGACATTGGCCATGTTGGAGTTCCTGCCGAAGGTGCGGACCCGTATGTCGGGGAAGAGCGTGCTGTCGGCCGGGGTAGCCGGCCGAACCTCGGGCGACAGCAGTAGAGCTGTAAGGATGAATCCCAACATTCGAATAAGTTGTTTCAGTATGCGTATAGCTATTAGGAACGCGAATCATTTGTCTTTCGTATGTAAGAAATGAATCATTCGATGGGGCCAACATCTTGCACCCGGGTTTGTTAGTAGGGCATGGATTCATCGGCCGATAGCGGAGCCGTCATCGAGGTGGCGGGCCTGGGCAAGGTGTACGGAAGCCTGGTGGCGGTCGACGACCTCTCGTTCTCGGTGCGGAGGGGCGACGTATATGGCTTCCTGGGGCAGAACGGGGCGGGTAAGTCGACCACGATCCGCATGCTGCTGACGCTGATCCGGCCCACTTCCGGCAGTATCCGGATGTTCGGGATGGACATCTCCCGGCACCGCTCCGAAATCCTCGCCCGGGTGGGTGCTGTGATTGAGAAGCCCGACCTCTACGGGTACCTGACCGGCCGGGAGAACCTGCGGATACTGGCGCGGCTGAGCGGTTGCCGCGACAGGAAGGCCATTGACCGGGTATTGGACACCGTCGGCCTGGCGGCCCGGGCCGATGACCGGGTGAGGACCTATTCGCAGGGCATGCGTCAACGGCTGGGCATCGCCTGTGCGCTGGTGCACGACCCCGAGCTGGTGATCCTCGACGAACCCACCAACGGGCTCGACCCCCAGGGCATCGCCGACATCCGCAACCTCATCCTGCGGCTCAGTCGCGAGGGCGGCAAGACCTTTCTCGTCTCCTCGCACCTGCTCTCCGAGATGGAGCTCATCGCTAACCGTATGGTGATCATCGACAAGGGCCGCAAGGTGGTGGAGGGCGAGTGCCGGACCCTGCTCGATCCCGAGCGGCAGGTCGTCCACCTCGAGACGATGGATGACGTGCAGACCCGGGTCCGACTCGCCAGGAGTCGCTGGGCGGCCCATATCGAGGACGACCCCCAGGGCCGCATCCGGCTCTCGCTCGACCGGGCCGACGTCCCGCAGCTGGTGCGCGAGCTGTCGGACATGGATGTGCAGATACTCGCGTTGCGGCCCTTCAACCGATTGGAGGACTATTTCCTATCCCTCACCCAAGCCGGCTGACCATGTGGACGATCGTGCGCATAGAGCTTTTCAAGATCTTCCGCAAGCCGCGGACCTATATCGCCTTCGGCGCGGTGGCCGCCATCGTCTGGCTGATCCAGCTCGGCTTCTACGTGGACGGCGAGACCTACGTGCAGTTCGGGATGCAGGCCCTGAGCGAGACTTTCGACGTGGAGGGCCGCGTCCTCAACGGCTACCTGATGGCGTACATCATCCTGCAGACGCTGCTGGTGCATGTGCCGCTGCTGATTGCACTGGTGTCGGGCGACATGGTGTCGGGTGAGGCCGGCATGGGCACGCTGCGGCTCCTGGCGAGCCGTCCCGTGAGCCGGACGCGGCTGCTGCTGGGCAAGTTCCTCGCCTCCTCCGTGTACACCGTCGCGCTGCTCGTCTGGATGGCCATTTGGACGCTGTTCTTCTCGCTATGGCTCTTCGGGGCCGACGACCTGGTGATCATGAAGAGCGAGGTGGTGACGCAGATCCTGCGGTCGGATGTGATGTGGCGCTATGCCGCCGCCTTCGGCTTCGCGACGATTGCGATGGTGACCGTGTCGTCGCTGGCTTTCCTTTTGAGCATCTTCGCGGAGAATTCGATCGGGCCGATCATCGCCACGATGAGCATCGTCATCGTCTTCACCATACTCAACTCGTTGGGTCTGCCGCTCTTCGACACGGCGAAGCCCTGGCTCTTCACCACGCACATGCTGGGCTGGAAGGGCTTCTTCGACGTGCAGGTCGGCCCCGGCAACGAGCAGGTCGTGGGCTCGGTGGAGAACCTGCCGGCGGTGCTGCGTTCGGCGGCGATGCTGGTGGGGCATATCCTTTTGTTCCTGGCCGTCTCGGTGGCGGTGTTCCGGCGTAAGGATATCCTGTCGTGAAGGGTATTTTCTTAACCGGGACGTACTCGATTGGATGTGGGGATGGCCGTTGGTTGATGAGACTTTCTATGCTGTTGTTCAGTCGATCATTGGCTTCTGTGGTTGAAGCCGCCATATTCAACCTCCTATTTCCTTTTTCTTCCTCCTGATTCCGGCACTTCCCCCGGCGTACCTAATTGCTGTTCAGGCCATGCGTGAAGGCTTGCAGCGGCAGCGGTGACTTCTGTCACACTGCCTGGTTTGGCCGGCCTGTATCTTTACCAAGTACCATCCACGACCTACTCCGCACCATGTCATCAGACGCATTGCATTTCCTGGGTTACGCATCCTCCTTCCTGATCGGCATATCGCTCGGTCTGATCGGTGGGGGCGGTTCCATCCTCACAGTCCCCGTGCTGGTCTATCTCCTCGGTGTGGAGCCGGTGATGGCCACGGCCTATTCCCTGTTCATCGTCGGACTTTCGAGCCTGGTGGGCACCTACCCAAAATACCAGGAGGGGCTGGTGGACCTGCGCACGGCGGTGGTCTTCGGCATCCCGTCCATCGTGACGGTTTTTGCGACGCGTAAATTCATCGTGCCAGCAATCCCGGTGCAGCTCGGACATCTGGGGGGACTGGAGGTGACCAAGGGCATGCTGCTGATGGTGCTGTTCGCGGTCCTGATGGTCGCCGCCAGCGTGTCGATGATCCGCAGCGGTTCGTCCGCCGGCCAGGCTCGGGGCAATGCCGACCGGGTGTTCAACTATCCGCTGATCCTGCT
>RGVM01000288.1 GCA_010027295.1 Chitinophagia bacterium | reverse complement strand
TTCTCGCGGCGGATGTGCTGTTCGCGGGTCTGCAGGGCCATGCGCAGCGCCCTTCGCCCGTCCGCGTCGATGCTGACGCCGATGATGCGCCCGGGTATCTGGCGTTTGAAGTCGTCCCGCGTGGAGAAGAAGGCGGCATGGGGCCCGCCATAGCCGAGGGGTACGCCGAAGCGCTGGGCCGAGCCGCAGGCCACGTCGGCCCCCAGCTCGCCGGGAGGCGTGAGCAGCGTCAGGGCGAGCAGGTCCGTCGCCATCACCACGTAGGCCCCTACGGCGTGCACCTTCTCGATGAACAACCGGTAGTCGACGACCTCTCCCTTTTCGTTCGGATATTGCAGGAAGGCCCCGAACCACCCCTCTTCGGGTACGGCGGTGCGGAAATCCCCCACCACGATCTCTATCCCCAGCGGGACGGCCCGCGTGAGCAGCACGTCGAGGGTCTGGGGGAAGACTTCCCCGTCGACGAAGAAGCGCGGCCTGCCGACCGACTCCTGCCGGTTGAGCATGTTGAAGAACATCGTCATCGCCTCGGCGGCGGCCGTGGCCTCGTCGAGCAGCGAAGCGTTGGCCACGGGCAGGCCCGTGAGGTCGCTCACCATCGTCTGGAAGTTCAGCAGGCTCTCGAGCCTGCCCTGCGCGATCTCCGCCTGGTAGGGCGTGTACTGCGTGTACCAGCCCGGGTTCTCGAAGATGTTGCGCAGGATGACGCTGGGCGTCAGGGTGCCGTAGTAACCCTGTCCGATGAAGTTGCGGAAGACCTGGTTCTGCCGTCCCACGGTGCGGATATGCTCCAGGTATTCGGCCTCCGACATGGCTTGGGGCAGCTGCAAGGGGCCCTGCATCCGGATCCCGGCAGGGACCGTCCTGTCGATCAGTGCGGCCAGGGACTCCACGCCGATGGCGGCCAGCATGGCCTCCGCGTCGCGGTGGGATGGTCCTATGTGCCTTGTCCTGAACTCGTTGCGCTGGTGTTCCAACAGTTCCATGCGGGTGGATTTGTATTGATGGCGCAAAGGTATGTCCTGCCCCGGGAAATCCTATCCAATGTTCGCCGGAATGACCGCCACAGGCGGGAAAGATGGAACAATCGGAGGCGCTGTTTCCCCGCCACCGGCTGCTCGGCACCCATGTCTGCGTATCTTGCATTATGCACAGCCCGCAACTGAGGAACTGGGAGCGGAAGGCGGCGGAGAACGCCAAGGCCTATAGGAGGTTCCTGGAGAAGGCCGACAGGCGGCAGGTGCTGCCCCGGCTGCCCGAACTGCACGAGGAGGCCTTCCGCCATGCCGACTGCCTGTCCTGCGCCAACTGTTGCCGCAACTATTCCCCCCGGTTCAAGACGCCGGACATCAAGCGCCTCAGCCGGGCGCTCCGGATGCGGGAGGGGGTGTTCATTGAGACCTACCTGCGACTCGACGAGGACGGCGACTACGTCGTGAAGTCCACGCCCTGCCCCTTCCTGGGGGCCGACAACCGCTGCTCGGTGTACGAGGAAAGGCCGTCCGACTGCCGCCGGTTCCCCTACACCGACGAGGACGTGCTGCTGAAGCGGCCCGCCATCACGCTGAAGAATGCCAGCTTCTGTCCGGCGGTGCACTGGGTGCTGGAGCGACTCATGGCGCCCGGTACCTAGGGCTCAGTACTGCATCCTGCGCAGCGTGGGCGCCTTCACCCATGTGACGGCTGCGACGACCAGGGTCATGCACCCCCCGAAGACGACGGCCGGCACGACGCCCATCCACCGGGCCGTGAAGCCGCTCTCGAAGGCGCCGAGCTCGTTGGACGACATGATGAAGATGCTGTTCAGGGAGGCCACTCGTCCGCGCATCTCCTCGGGCGTCTGCAGCTGCAGGATGGTGGACCGCACGATGACGCTGATGCCGTCCAGGATGCCTGACAGGAAGAGCAGGCCCACCGAGAGCCAGAAATACGTGGAGAGTCCGAAGAGGATGGTGCAGACGCCGAACCCCGCGACGCTGAGCAGCATCTGCCGCCCCTGGTTCCCCCGCAGCGGCCGGAAGGCGACCCATACCATGAGGACCGCGGCGCCCACGGAAGGGGCGGAGCGAAGGATGCCGAGTCCCTCGGGTCCACGGCGCAGGATTTCATCCGAGAAATAGGGTAGCAGGGCAGTGGCGCCCCCGAAGAAGACGGCGAACAGATCGAGACAGAGGGCGCCGAGCACCTCGCGTGTCCGCCACACGAAACGGAAGCCCTCGCGGATGCTCTGCAGCATCGTCTCGCCCTCGGGCACCGGCGTGGGGGGCTTGGGCTTGAGGAACAGCGAGAAGAAGAGGGCCAGGGCCATCGAGGCGACCATGAAGCCGAACGTGGGGGTGATGCCCGCCTTGGCATACATGAGACCCGCCAGGGCGGGACCACCGACGGCCGACACCTGCCAGGAGGTGGTATGCCAGGAGATGGCCGAGGGCAGTTCCTCCTTGGGCACCAGGCGGCTTACCAGCGCGAAGGATGCGGGACCGCTGAAGGCCCTCGCCAGGCCCGTGCAGAAGGCGATGCCGTAGATGGCGGCCAGCACCGTCCCCTTCGACATCAGCCGCGATGCGGCATCCCCCGTGATGAAGGCGAAGGCGGTCGTGAGCAGCAGGTTGGCGGCCACACTCAGCACCAGCACCTTCCGCTTGTCGCTCCTGTCGATCAGATAGCCCGAGTAGAAGGCCGCCAGGACGGCAGGCAGGAACTCCACCAACCCGATCAATCCAATGCTGAAGGGGTCTTTCGTGATTTCGTAGACCTTCCAGCTCACGAGGGTCGCCTGCATGTTCAGCACCATGATGAACAGCGCTCTCGCGAGGATGTACATCCGGAACTCCGGGTGTCGGAAGGCCGACAGGTTGCTATGACGCGGTGAAGCCATCCAAGAATTTCTGTCCCTCCCAGGGTTCTCCCTCCAGCTGGTCGATGATGGCGCGGAGGTGCGATTCGTTGGCGAGGAAGTCGGCATGCGTTGTGTCGATGACGAGCGTGCGCACGTTATGCTGGCGGATGTAGTGGGTGTAGGTCTCCTGGATGTCGGAGAGGTAGTTCTCGCTGATGTTCTGCTCGTAGGCGCGGTTGCGGCGGCGGATGTTCTCCTTCAGGCGGGAGATGGGGGAGTGGAGGTATATGAGGATGTCGGGCTGTACGATCTGCTGGTGTATGATCTCGAAGAGCCGCTGGTAGAGGCGATACTCGTCGGCGGGCAGGTTGACCTTTGCGAAGAGCAGGCACTTGGTGAACAGGTAGTCGGAGATGGTGACGGTCTGGAAGAGGTCGTTCTGCTGAAGCAGCTCCTTGAGCTGCTTGTAGCGTTCCGCCATGAAGAAGAGCTCCAGGGGGAAGGCGTACTGGCTGGGGTTCTCGTAGAACTTCGGGAGGAAGGGGTTGTCGGCGAACTCCTCCAGGATCAGCCGGGCGTCGTAGTGGCGCGACAGGAGGTGGGAGAGGGTCGTCTTTCCCGCGCCGATGTTTCCCTCGATGGTGATGAAGCGGTACTGCATGCGCCCGGCAAACTTACCGAAGCCCTTGCTAACGCTCATTCTTTGTTATCAACAGGCGGGGAGGCCCTCCTGACGGACAGCCTGTCGGCGCAGGAGGCCAGCATGGAGCGGATGCTCTGTCCCGTGCAGGGATGGCGCAGGTCGGCCGCGAGTTCGGCCAGGGGCTCCAGGGCGAAGCGCCTGTCGGCCAGCCGGGGGTGCGGGATGCGGAGGTCGGGCTCGTCCACCGCCAGATCCCCGTAGAGCAGGATGTCGATGTCGATGGTGCGGGGTCCGTAGCGCAGATCGCGGCTGCGGCCCATCTCCGCCTCCACGCCCAGGATGGCTTGGAGCAGGCTGCGGGGTGGGAGTGTCGTCTCCAGCTCCAGCACCTGGTTGAGGAAGTCGGGCTGGTCCTCGAAACCCCAGGCCGATGTCTCATAAATCAGAGAGTCGCGGGACAGGCGCCCGCAGCGGAGTCCTATCCATTCGCGGGCTTTCGCGAGGTTCGCATAACGGTCGCCGATATTCCCTCCGATCAGCAGGTAGGCGGTCTGGGAGTCACCTGTCAGTCTTGTATTCATCCGGTGCATGCAAATATCGGGGAAGATGGGGCCAATCCCCTCATTTGGTGGTATTTTTACATCGAAGCCGATCCCCACTTGACCCACTCCACCGCTCACGGACCCGCCCGATACAGCCAGGGTCGCGCCATGCTCGCCATCGCCAGGGCGAGCCTCCTCTCGATCCTCAGGAGCCCTTCCTCCATCGTCTTTGGCGTGCTCTTCCCGTTCATTTTC
>RGVM01000287.1 GCA_010027295.1 Chitinophagia bacterium | reverse complement strand
CGATGGAGAAATTCGAGATCTGGCATCAAGAGCATGAGGCCAAGATGCGTCAAAAGGAGAAAAGCCTCCATGGGGAGGCTTTTCGGTGATTTGATACCATTGTCCGACACATCAGGCCTCGGGGGCTGGGGCGGGACCGGCTTCGGGCTTGGACTCGGCATCCGGACGACGCTCCGGACGACGCTGCACAGGACCTCCCCTGCGGCGGCGGCGGTTGCGGGCAGCTTCCTCCTCCTTTTGACGCATCTTGGCCTCATGCTCTTGATGCCAGATCTCGAATTTCTCCATCGCGCGGGCATTATCGAACAGACCGAGTGAAACGCCGCGGAGCAGGTGTTTCAGGTAGAGGACCCCTTTGTAGGAAAGGATCTTCCGGACGGTGTCCGTAGGCTGGGCGCCCTTGTGAAGCCATTCAAGTGATTTCTGACGGTCGATTTGCACCGTTGCGGGGACGGTAAGGGGGTTGTAGGTGCCTATTTTCTGGATGAACTTGCCGTCCCTGGGGGCTCGTGCATCCGCAACCACGATGAAGTAGAAGGGCCTCTTCTTGCTCCCGTGACGCTGCAGGCGGATCTTGACAGCCATAAAAAATGGAAATTTTTTCTGGGTGGTGAATGATGGGGTTGCCTGAATTGGGAGAGCGAAATTACGACAATGCGGGGATTCGTCAAAACAAAATGCCGGAAAACGCGGATAGATGCATCCCCTAGCGCCTTCCGGGGCCCATCCGCATACCGGCTGGCATTTTCTGCATGGTGCGCATCATCTGCCGCATCTGGTCGAACTGCTTCATGAACTGGTTGACCTCGGATAGATCCTTTCCGGAGCCTAGGGCTATGCGTTTCTTCCGGCTCATGTCGATCAGGTCGGGGTCGGCGCGTTCGGCGGGTGTCATGGAACGAATGATGGCCTCGACTCCCTTGAAGGCGTCGTCGCTGATATCAACGTCTTTGAGGGCCTTGCCGACACCGGGAATCATGCCCATTAGGTCTTTGAGGCTGCCCATCTTCCGGATCTGCTGAAGCTGGTCGAGGAAGTCCTGGAAGTCGAACTGATTTTTCCGGATCTTCTTCTCCAGCCGGCGGGCCTGTTCCTCGTCATACTGCTGCTGTGCTTTCTCGACGAGGGATGTGATATCGCCCATGCCGAGGATGCGTTGGGCCATCCTGTCGGGGTGGAAGACGTCGAGGGCGTCCATCTTCTCCCCATTGCTGACGAACTTGATGGGTTCGTCGACGGTGTGACGGATGGAGAGTGCGGCACCACCCCGGGCGTCGCCGTCGAGCTTGGTGAGTACGACGCCTGTGAAGTCAAGTCGGTCGTGGAATGCCTTGGCTGTGTTGACGGCGTCCTGGCCGGTCATGGCGTCGGCCACGAAAAGAATCTCGCGGGGCTGTACGGCATCGCGGATAGCGGCCACTTCGGCCATCATGGCCTCGTCGACGGCCAGGCGGCCGGCGGTATCGACGATGACCACGTTGCGGTTGCGGGAACGGGCGGCGGCGACAGCCTTGCGGGCGATGTCGACGGGGTCTGTATTGCCCGGCTCCAGGAAGACGTCGACCTCCACCTGCTCCGCCAGGACACGAAGCTGTTCCATGGCGGCGGGGCGATATACATCGGCTGCGACGAGGAGGGGTGACCTGCCCCGGCGGTTCTTGAGATGGTTGGCGAGCTTGCCGCTGAAAGTGGTCTTTCCGGAACCCTGCAGGCCGACCACGAGGATGACGGCCGGGTTACCCTGGAGGTCCAGGTCGCTCTGGCTACCGCCCATGAGCGAGGCGAGCTCATCCTGCACGATCTTGACGAGGAGCTGACCTGGTGATACCGACTGTATCACCTTCTGTCCTATGGCCTTTTCCCGGACCCTGTCGGTGAACTCCTTGGCGACACGGTAGTTGACATCCGCGTCCACCAGGGCCCGGCGGATATCCTTCACAGTATTGGCTACGTTCAGGTCCGTGATGCGGCTCTCGCCACGGATCTGCCTGAAGGCCGCCTCCAGTTTGTCTGTAAGGTTCTCGAACATACCCGTTCCTTGTTAGCCTGCCCCTGCGGTCGGAAGCCCGTGCCGGCGGCGCGGCAAATGTACGGAACGGGGGCGAAGGTGCCTTAGCCCATGTAGCTCTTGAGGTGCACGCTGCGCGAAGTGCTGCGAAGCTTGGTGATGGCCTTGTCCTTGATCTGACGGACCCTCTCGCGGGTGATGCCGAAGCGGCTTCCGATCTCCTCGAGGCTGAGGGCATGGTCCTCGTCGATGCCGAAGAAAAGCCGTATGACCTCCTGCTGACGGGCGGTGAGCTGGCGGAGCGACCGCTCGATCTCCTGCTTCATGGAATCCGTGTGCGCCAGCTGCTCATCGGTGGCCGTCGCATTCGGATTCTGCATGACATCGATCAGCGTGCTGTCCTCTCCCTCTGTCAGCGGCATGTCCATGCTGACATGCCGGAAACTGTTGCCCAAGGACGCGACGATCTCATCGGTGCCCATCTCGAGGAACTCGGATATCTCCTCCACGGAAGGCTCGCGCTCGTACTGCTGCTCGAGCGTTTGCACAGCCTTGCTGACCTTGTTAGTGAGGCCTACTTTATTCAATGGGAGACGGACAATCCGGGCCTGCTCGGCGAGCGACTGGATGATGCTCTGCCGGATCCACCACACAGCGTAGGAGATGAACTTGAAGCCTCGCGTCTCATCGAACCGCTGGGCCGCCTTGATGAGTCCCACGTTCCCCTCATTGATGAGGTCGGGCAGGGAAAGTCCCTGATTCTGATACTGCTTGGCCACGGAGACGACGAACCTGAGATTGGCCTTAGTAAGCTTCTCCAGGGCCTGCTGGTCGCCGTTTCTGATGAGCTTTGCAAGTCTGACCTCCTCCTCGGCGGTGATCATTTCGACCTTTCCTATCTCTTGGAGATACTTTTCAAGACTTTGAGACTCTCGGTTGGTGATGGATTTGCTGATCTTCAGCTGTCGCATACTCATACCTGGTTCCTATTGGGTGTGGAAGATGCCTTCAGAAGGGTGGGTGCTCTCGGTACATTAGAACGACGCAGGTCACAACTTATTGTTAAACCCCTTCCGCCAGAGTCAGAGAGCCCATCGCATCATTTGTATATTTACATCGGACGCGGGCCAAAGATGAGCGGAAATGACCACCCGGGTCTTACAGCATTCGCAGTTGGAACGACTGCTGTACCGCGGGGAAAAAAACATCCCCGGGATATCGATTATTCTCTATTATTGCACGTGTGGCCACTCCGGGTGCCGCAGGAGTGCATGGAGGCGAGAAGAACACCCATTCATAAGCGATTCCCATGAGCAAGCAGCTTTACACCCTTGAATACCCCGTACGCTCCTCACCCGTTATACTCTACAGCTTCCTGTCCACACCGGCTGGCCTGCAGGAATGGTTCGCCGAGAAAGTGGACGAGCGTGACGGTGTCTTCAGCTTCACCTGGAACGGCTCGACGGACAAGGCGGAAATGCTGGAGTTCGAGGAGGAAAAATTCATACGGTTCCGCTGGCTGCACGCCCCCGACAACGAATACTTTGAGTTCCGCATCGAGAAATCAGAGGTATCCAACCAGACGATACTCGTCATCAAGGATTTCGCTGAGAAGAAGGACGTGCAGGACCAGAAACAACTCTGGGACTTCCAGGTGAACGATCTCTGCCACCGCATTGGTAGCTGAGGGGTTTCATGCTCACCGCAACAGACCCAGCATCCCGGCATAGGCCGCCATTAAGGGTTCCGGTCCATCATTGAAGACCTCCAACGGCAAGGCGTAGGCGAGCTTGGTGAAGGAACGGTCCCGAAGCAGCGACTCCCAGGCCGGCTGGGGCAACTCCCGAGCAGGTATATAGTTGTCCCCTCCGAAATGATGCTCCCATTCGGAGCTGGAGACGCAGACATGCATGCCCGCCTTCGAGCACTGCGGCAGCACCGTCGTGAGCCGGGGCAGGAAGCGCTCCCGGTGTGCACCGCGCAGGTGCAGGGTCACACTGAGGTGATGGCCCCAAAGGAACATGGTGCGTATCGCGAATATGTCTCCGGGATGGAAATGCCTGGGATTGTCGAGCACGACATAGGGCTGGCCCCGGTAGTTCTCGCCCCGGGAGACCTTGGCCGGTGTCGTCAGGGCGTCGGGGATGAGGTCGGCGTACGACTGCAGCGCGGCGAGCTGCCTTTCCGAAAGGTCGTCGAGCAGAGCCATCACCTTTTCTATCACGGAACCCTTGACCAGCATCACCCGCGCATCGGTCGCCAGCTCCAGCTCCTCCTGCG
>RGVM01000286.1 GCA_010027295.1 Chitinophagia bacterium | reverse complement strand
GAGCCGTCGTCGGCTGAGAATGGCGCCGAGGCCCTCGGCGATCTTTCCTGAGGTTCGCTTCAGCCCCTCCTGAAGTTTCTGCAGCAGGCCCACTTCCCGGGAGGCCTGCTTGGCGGCGGTCTCAGCAGCCAACCGCGCAGCTGCGGGCCCTGGGCCGAGTAGATCGTCACCCTGCGGGGTTTGCGCCGTGACGGGGGGCGGGGAGCCCTTTGGGAGATCTCCGTCGGCTGCAGGTCCCGTAATCCGGTCTGAGCGTGTCTCGGCCCCGGACTTTCCTGTCTCCGCGGTCTTCTTTTTTCCCCACCAGAGTATCATGCCACGCGCCCCGTCAGCTCGTTGTCTGTCCGTCCGGTCATGTGCAGGCGAACAAGTTGTCCCGGGTTGGGGGCCGGGCCGTCAATGAGAACCGGAGCGAAGTCTGGCAGCCGCGCCCGTCCGCGCGACTCAATCAGCGCCAGAGCGGTGGAGCCGACATGACGGTCAAGCCGGAGGGCCAGCCGGATACGTCCCTTCTCCCGAAGACGAGCGGCGCGCTCGCGTATCACGAGGGTGTCGACCTGGGGCATGCGTGAGGCGGGCGTTCCAGGTCGGGGTGAGAAGGGGAAGACGTGAAGATAGTCGAGTTCACACGCATCGACTGAATCGAGAGTGTTCTGGAACATCTCTTCGGTCTCTGTGGGGAAACCGGCGATCAGATCGGCGCCAAAGGCGATTTCGGGCCTGGCCGTACGTATCCTCTGACACAGGTCGATGGCGTCCTGCCTGGAATGACGGCGCTTCATGCGCTTGAGGACCATGTCGTCGCCGGACTGGAAGGACAGATGAAGATGAGGAGCGATGCGGGGTTCATTGACGAGAAGATCGAAGAGGCGATCGTCAATTTCGATTGCGTCGAGAGAGGAGAGCCTGAGCTGACGCAGGTCCGGCGCCTGTCGCAGAATGCTGTCGACCAGATTCCCGAGAGTGGGGGCGCCGGGAAGATCGTCACCCCACGAGGTGAGATCCACCCCTGTAAGAACGACCTCAACATGACCTCGTTCATGAAGCCTCCGCACCTGGTCGATGATGGTGTCGAGGTCGGTCGATCGGGAGTTTCCCCGTCCGAAAGGAATCACGCAGAACGTGCATCTGTGGTTGCAACCGGTCTGGACCTGGACAAAGGCCCGCGCACGTCCATCAAGGCCGTCCACCAGATGTCTGGGGGGAG
The DNA here is from genome assembly GCA_010027295.1 of Chitinophagia bacterium. Classification (GTDB taxonomy): domain Bacteria; phylum Bacteroidota; class Bacteroidia; order Chitinophagales; family Chitinophagaceae; genus Pollutibacter. Next base: position 3,114 of record RGVM01000286.1, on the reverse strand, counting down.
GCGAACGGCTGCTCATGATGTCCGATACCTGGACGCGCTTTGGAGCGTCGTCCCCGGTCGTCTGCGTGTTGAAGGCGCCGACCTGCAGCTTTTCGGCGTTGCCGATGACCTGACTGACCTCCGGCATGTCGGAAAATGAGGTGGGATCGATCTGCGCTGCGCATCCGGTGACGATGATCGATGCGTCCGGTCTTTCGCGCCGCGCGCGCCGTATGGACTGACGGGCCTGTCGGATCGCCTCTCCAGTCACTGCGCAGGTGTTGACGATGACCGCGTTGCGCAGCCCGGCGGCCCGGGCGTGATCGCGCATGACCTCGCTTTCGTAGGCGTTCAGCCGGCATCCGTGTGTGAGGATGTCGACCGTCTCGTCGGAGGGAGCGGCGGCGTCTGTCATGGCTGTGGGAGATAGGACGCCTTGAGCGCCTTGTCATCTGGACACTTGCAACCGGATTCAGGGCAGCTTGTCGTGAGGCTCGGTCGGCAAGGATCAGATCCCGCGGACGGAGTGGGACCTGTCCTAGAGAGCGCTTTCATATTCAAGTTCGATCGGTCCGGTCATGATCACCCGGTCGGTGTCGTCCCGCCAGTCGATGCCGAGTTCTCCTCCGTCGGCGATGACCGTCGCCTCACGCTCGCAGAGGCCTCGTCTTGCCGCCGCTACGACGGCTGCGCATGCGCCGGTCCCGCAGGCCCGGGTGAGGCCGGCTCCGCGCTCCCATACGCGCAGCCGCATGCGTTGGCGATCGAGGATTTGAGCAAATCCAACGTTCACGCGTTGAGGAAACAGCCGATGCGTCTCGATACGGGGACCGATGGCGGGGATATCCAGCGCTCCCAGGTCCGGCACAAAAAATACGACGTGCGGATTTCCCATGTTCACGCATCCGCCCTGGCCGAGTTGGGCGTTTGCGAACGTGTCGAAAGACGTTTCAAGGGCTCGCGTATCCTGGCGCGACGACAGGGGAATCTCCTCCCATTTGAGGAGTGGAGACCCCATGTCCACCGAAACACGGTTCTCTCCTGCTCGTCCCGCCATGAGCCGCCCCGCAGCGGTTTCGATGCGGGCGCTATCGGTTCTGGCTTCCTGCATCATGAGCCAACCGACACATCGTGCAGCGTTCCCGCAGGCCGACACCTCCGAGCCGTCCGCATTCCATATGCGCATGAATACGTCTCCGCGCAGGGATCGCTCCATCGCAATGATCTGATCGGCGCCGGCGCCTGTCTCGGGGTCGGAAATCTGCCGGATGCGATCAGGATCGAGGCGCAGGGCTTCGGATCGTGCGTCGAAAATGACGAACGCGTTGCCGGCTCCATTCATCTTGTAGAATTTCATGGATGTGATGTTTAGGCGCTGAGGAATGTTTCCGCTAGTGGGCGTTCCCCGGGATACGAAGGAGGCTGGGACATGCTGCGTGCGGCTTGGATGGGTCTGGCCCTGATGCTTGGATCGTGTGCGGTGATGGAGAACAAGGTGAACGACACCCCGGCGTTTGATCCCGACAGCCATCTTTTCCTTGAGGAGGTGGAGGGTGAGGCCGCGCTCGCATGGGTGCGTGCACAGAACGAACGGACACTGGGGGTGTTGCAGTCAGATCGCCGCTACGCGCCGTTTTATGAAGAAGCCCTGAGGATTGCGACATCGCGGGAGCGGATACCCTACGGGTCGCTTCGAAATGGCTATGTCTACAATTTCTGGCAGGACGACCGCAACGAGCGGGGACTTTGGCGCAGGACCTCTCTGGCGTCTTATGGCGAGCCGGTCCCGGAATGGGATGTTGTTCTTGACGTGGATGATCTGGCCCGTCGGGAGAATCGAAACTGGGTCTACAAGGGCGTCACGTGCCTTCCGCCCGAAAACATGCGCTGTCTGGTGTCGTTATCCGACGGCGGAAAGGATGCAGTCCGGCAGCGGGAATTCGACATCGTCTCACGAACCTTCACTGAGGGGGGATTCGATATACCCGAAGCGAAGACGACCGCCCTCTGGGAAGACGCAGAGACCCTTCTTGTCGCGACTGACTGGGCTGCCGACGGTGCGACGCCGACCCTCACCGAATCGGGTTACCCGTTCATCGTCAAACGGCTCGTGCGCTCCGGCGCCCGGAAAGATGCAGCCGAGGTGTTTCGGGGAAGCCCTCAGGATGTCGGTGTCTTCCCGTTTTCCCTTGAGGACGAACGAGGGGGCCGTTGGTTGGGTGTCGTTCGATCCGAGACATTCTTTACATCAAGCTATCACGTCTTCCGCGCCGGACAGGCCGCGCCAGTAAAGCTCCCTCTTCCTCCACGATCGACTGTTCAGGGTTTGTGGTCCGACCGGTTGCTGGTCACCCTCGAGCAGGACTGGAGCGCGCCGGATGGGCAGACCTTCCGTTCGGGCGATCTGATCGCCATGGGATGGGCGTCATTTCTCGCAGACCCGGCCCGGGCGGCGTTCGAGCGCGTCTGGCGACCGGGCGCCCGGCAGGCGGTTCAGGGAGTGTCCGTAGCTCGGGGGGGTGTTCTTCTGACCATGTCGGACAACGTGGTTCTCAAGGTCGCACTGCTTAACAGGACCGGTGATGGTTGGACCCTTAAGGAAACCGCGCTGCCGGCGAACGGGTCGGCCGGAGTCGTGTTCGCCGATCCGTCCGAGACTGTGGCCTTTCTGACCTATGAGGGATATCTCAACGCAGATGCACTCTATCAGTTCGACATCGAACGTGATCGGCTCACGCAAGTGAAGTCTCTGCCGAACTGGTTTGATCCGAGCGCCTTTCGTGTCGATCAGTTCGAGGCCGCGTCGAGTGATGGCGTCGCCATTCCATATTTTGTCGTGCGTCGACGGTCCGACGATCCGCCCGCGCCCGCCCCGACGCTTCTTTATGGATATGGCGGATTTCAAAGTCTCAGGCGCTTTAGAAGTGCGCCAAGCAGCCCGCGCTTTTAACCTCATGCGAGAACGTATTCGCCGCCAAATCACTCAACGGACCGAGATGCTCGCGGGGATCTCGCATGATCTCCGTACACCTCTCACGCGCATGAAACTCGAACTCGCCATGATGCCGTCTAACCCCCAGCTTGAAGATATGAAACTGGACTATGGTCCTTATATGTCACACGTTAAAAAACCTT
>RGVM01000285.1 GCA_010027295.1 Chitinophagia bacterium | reverse complement strand
GGGCCTGCAGATCCTCAACGACCGGACGGGCCCCCTCTCGCGGTTCTCCGCCATGGCCACCTACGCCTACCATATAGGGCTGTCGGCCCGCACAAACCTCGCGGCAGGCTTCGGAGCCGGCATCGAGCGGATCGCACTGGATGGCAGCCGTCTCGTCTTCGGTACGACGAACATCGACCCCGCCCTCGCCTCCAGCGCCGTCATTAACCGCTTCAAACCCGACATGAGTGTCGGCCTCTACCTCTATTCGGCCTCCTTCTTCGCGGGCGTCTCCGTGCAGCAGTTCGTGCCCGAGAACATCAGCTTCTCCAACAACATCATCGCCCCTGTCAAGGGCAGGCTCGTGCCCCATGTCTTCGCCACGGCCGGCTTCCGCTTCCTGCTGGGAGAGGACTTCAACATGGTCCCCTCCGTGATGGTGAAGTCGGTCTCCACCCTCCCGCCCTCGGTGGAAGCCAACCTCAAGCTGCAGTACCGCGACCTGCTATGGGTGGGCGGTTCCTACCGTCATGAGGACGGCTTCGCGGGCCTCCTCGGCGTGAACATCTCCAGCAGCCTGAACATCGGATACGCCTTCGACTACACCACTTCCCCGCTGAACGCCTTCACCAAGGGCACGCACGAGGTGCTGGTCGGTTTCCTGATCGGCAGCCGCTTCGAGGAGAAATGCCCCCGCAACGTCTGGTGATCCTATGAGGGCCGTTTCCCCAACCTTCCTATCTTGTACTTATGGAGACAACCGACATCCAAAGCCCAACCGCGTCGGAGCGAGTCTACCGGAAGGTCATGTGGCGACTGATGCCGGTGCTCTTCGGGGGATACATCCTCGCCTACCTCGACCGGGTGAACGTCGGCTTCGCGAAACTCGGCATGCGCGGGGAGGCCTGGTTCTCTGACGCGGTCTTCGCCACCGGCTCGGGTATATTCTTCATCGGGTACCTGCTCTTCGAGGTGCCGGGCAACCTCATCCTCCACCGCGTTGGCGCCCGCGTCTGGATCACACGCATCATGGTGAGCTGGGGACTCGTGTCGTCGATGCTCGCCTTCAGTGGCAGCCCCGCCAGCTTCTACGCGTTGCGCTTCCTGCTGGGCATCGCGGAGGCCGGCTTCTTCCCCGGCATCATCCTGTACCTGACCTACTGGTTCCCGTCACACTACCGGGCCCGCATCGTGGCGATGTTCATGACGGCCGTGGCCTTCGCGGGCGTATTCGGATCCCCCCTCTCCGGATGGATCCTCGAGCGGTCCCGGGATTGGCAGGGCCCCAAGCCCTGGCAGTGGCTCTTCCTGGTCGAGGGCGTCCCCAGCGTGCTTATGGGACTGACACTCCCCTGGCTGTTGACCGACAGGCCTGCTTCGGCCCGCTGGCTCACCGATGACGAGAAGGAACTGATCCGGCGCGACATCGCCGCCGAGGAGGCCGCCAAGCAGGCGGCAGGCGCGCCCAGGGCCCGCCTCTCCGACGCACTACGCTCACCCATGCTCTGGCTCTGCTGTCTCATATACTTCTCCTTCACCATCGGACTCTACGGCGTCTCCTTCTGGATGCCGCAGATCATCCAGAGCACCATCACGCAGGACAGCTTCCAGGTGGGGCTGTTCGCTGCGATACCCTGGACCTGCGCTGCCATCGGCATGATATGGTTCGGGGCCAGGTCCGACCGCACCGGAGAACGCCGCTGGCATCTCTCCCTGGCGGCCTGGGCCGGCATGCTCGCCTTCCTCGCCAGCGCGGCCTGGGTATATTCACCCGTACCCATCCTCCTCGCGCTCTGCGTCGGCACCACGGCCGTGATGTGCATCGTCTCGGGCTTCTGGACGCTGCCCTCCGCCCTGCTGAGCGGAACGGCCATGGCGGCCGGCCTCGCCCTGGTCAACTCCGTCGGCAACCTGGGCGGATACCTGAGTCCGGAACTCTTCGCCTGGCTGAAGTCGAGGCATGGCCTGGGTGCGGGACTCGCCTTCGTGGGCGTCTCGCTCGGCATCGGTGGATGCCTGAACTGGTACGCATGGGGACGCCGGTCCGTCAGCGCCTCCAAGTGACCGACCAGACATAGTTCATCAGGATCGACTTCAGCTCGAAATACCGTTTCTCCACGTTCCTTACTTCGTCCCGCAGGCGCGACTGCCGCTGGTTCGTCTCTATCCGGAACCCCATGCGACGGCCGTTGCTCCGTTCCGAGAGGAATCGCATCTGCAGGGAGAGCGCGTCGCGGAGACGTTGCATGCATTCCTCCTGGGCGCGGATGGAGTTCCTGAGCGATTCGGCATTGGACAGCATCTCCTCGTCGGCCTCGCGGCGGTCGTGGATCGTACGGTCCAGCATCTCCGACAGCTCGGGCAGCTGCTCCTTCTGCCTGCCTATCATATCGTGCCATGCATCCAGCTCCTTCACGAACGATTCCGCATCCTCACGGTCCATGGCGGTGTTTTTCGAGGTAAGTCAGCTGCAGGCATACGGCACTCATGTTCACCGTTCCTGCCCTTCCCTTCCGGCAAGTGCCCGAAGATACGCCGGGGGGCAGGGCAGTACCCGCCCACGGGCTTGCAGGAAACCCCTCCCCGAGGAACTTGAAACCGGTTTTCACGCATCCTTAACGGCGGGGTACATCCTGCCGATGGCATGCGATTTGGCTTGGATGAGCCTGCCCGAAGTCAAGGCCCGAAAACCGCCACCCATGAACTTTCGACCTCTCGTCATCGCCTTATGTACCCTATCCGCCCTGTTCGCCGGGGATGCCCTGAGTCAAGGCTCCGTGACCCTGGATGTCACCGTCATCGACAACCAGGGGCGGATCCTCGCAGGGCTGCCCGTCGTCATGCGGGAAAGGGCCACCGCCTCGGAGGTCCGCACGCGCACCGACGCCGCCGGCACCGCCCGGTTCAAGCTCAGCTCGGGCAAGCAGTGGCTGGTATATGTGGATGGAAGGCGCTACGGGAGTGATTTCATCGACATCGTGGACGGCAGTGAAGTGGAGCAGTCGATGATCATCACGCACGACCCGGCTTACGACGACAGGATCGCCCGGCAGAGCTTCCGCCGCGACACACTCACGGAAACGGATATCCGAAGTGCGCCCCTGCCCTCGTCCTCCCTCCCCGGTCACACCCTGCTCGAGGTGGTTGTCCGCAACAGCGGGGGGGTCGTCCTGCCCGGTATGCGGGTGCGCGTGGTGGACCTGGCGGCATCGAGCGCCTGGTGGAAGCTGAGCGATGCCGCTGGCAGGGTGGTCTTCCACCTTCCGGTGGGCAGGTCCTATGACATTGATGTGGAAGACCAGCTCAACGCGACCTATTTCGACCCGGTGTCGATGGGGGAGGGGCGGTCGATGACGAGCCGTTTGACGATGACCTATGACAGATACCAGGTCAGCGAGCAGCGGAGGGGCGACACCATCCGTCAGCGTGTGGCCGCCGGCGAGCCGTTGCGCCATTCGAAGGGCTTGCTGCGCCTGCATGTAGAGCGGGATCACATGGCTGCCGCTGGCGAGACCGTCTACATCAACGACGTTCGATCCTCCCGGGTGTGGGAGGCCGTCACCGACTCCGCCGGCGAGACCGTCTTTGTCCTGCCCTTCGGGACGCGCTACCTCGTGCATTTCCGCTACCAGCGCGATGTAGAGGCGGTTGACTTCACAAGGGCCCGCAAACAGGCAGAGGCAGCGCTGGGTCTTACCTACACTCCCGACCCGGAACAGGAGCATCCCGGACGTTTCGTGCCTGTCCAATGGCGCAACAGCGTATGGCCTTTCGACAGGTATCGGCGATCTCCCTATCCCGACAGTGAGTCGGGAAAAGGACCCCGGATGGTGCTGCGCGCCTCTGGCCCTGTCCGTGCCGGGCGGGTGTCAGGTATCCTCCAGGCGGGTATCCGCATACCAACGCTCGATGCAAGCGCTGTCGGTCCGCTGAACATAGGCTTCGTGCTCGACATCAGCGGTTCTATGGCCTCAGAGGACAATATCGAGCGGATGAAGGCGGGTGTGATTCAAATGCTGCAGGCGATGCGTCCGGACGACGTGGTGTCGATCACGCTGTTCGACGACAAGCCGGAGCTCCTGCTGCCCGCCCAGCGACTCGGGAAGGACTTGCCTCGGATTGCCGCGCTGGTCAGGACCCTGGCCCCGCGTGGAGGCACCGTCGTCTCGGAGGCGCTCCGTGTCGCTGCGCGGCAGGTGGCATCCGGAAAGGCGGACGGCGCGAGCCCAAACCTGGTATTGGTCACAGACGGCTGGATATTCGATCCCATTGACAGCGTGCTGCAGCTCTTCAAGGGCGATCTGGCCGGTCTTCCCTGCATCCCCGTGGGGACGGGTAAGCTCAGCAATGC
>RGVM01000284.1 GCA_010027295.1 Chitinophagia bacterium | reverse complement strand
CGACTTTGGCCAGACTTGGTCCGAGCACCCTACCTCCCGCAACACCCTCACCGAGCCTACTTGCATGGCCGGCCTACACCGCCACGCCACAGGCCCCCGCAGCCGCCCCATCCTCTTCTTCTCCAACCCCAACGCCGAGAAGGCTCGCACGCATATGACCGTCAGGGCGAGCTTCGACGACGGGGAGACCTGGCCCTCGGACCGCTGGCTGCTGCTCGACGAGTTCCGGAGCCGCGGCTACTCCTGTCTCACCTCGGTGGATCGACGCACCCTCGGTATCCTGTATGAGGGCAGCCAGGCCGATATGGTCTTTCAGCTCCTGCCCGTGCGGGCCTTCGTCCGGTGACGGTTTTGAGCGGCGCAGGCTTCCCCACATCCGCCGCAGGCGGGTACCCCCACCCTTGGAGGGCTTACCCACCCTTGGAGGGTGTACCCACCCTTGCGTTCAGCACGTATGGCTCGTTGAACGTGCCATGGGGAACCGGTCGTGGGTAAGACCCGGATCCCGATTCCGAGCCAGGCTGAGTCTACATCCGTGGCAGGAGGGTCCCGGTCATCCTCCCGGCAGCCGTTCCCGCCCTTCCTTCGACTTTCCGGGAATGCCCGGATTGCATGGATATTTTTTTGGATGCAATGCGGAATTCCCTAAGTTTGATATGTACTACAAATGGGCATATTACTCCAACGACAATCAAACGATTGCTTATGAAAGGTTTACGATTCCTACGATCGGCATCCGTCATCTGTCTGGCCCTCTGTTGGGTCCTGGTCCCGTGCCGTGCGGAACCGCCACCTCAGCCGGTGGCTTTTCGAGTCGGGCCGCTTCTTTTCGACCGTCCGGAGGGATGGAACTGGGTCAAACCCGAAGGCCAGTTTCTCCCTCTCGGTACCCTCGGCATCCACCGTGCTGGTGGTATCGATGGTGGGGTATGCAGACCGCGAGGTGGTCGCGGGTGCCGGACCGCTGTCCATCACCCTGACCGCCTCCGACGCCGGCCTCACCGAGGTCGTGGTGGTAGGCTACACCCAGCAGTCGCGCCGTAAGACCTCGGCGGCGGTCTCCCGCCTGTCTAGCGACGACCTGTCGAACCGCGCCAGTCCCAACCCCGTCCAGGCCATGCAGGGCCGACTCCCGGGCGTCTCCGTGCCAATCATGAACGGCCAGCCCGGGGCGGGTGCCAACAACATCATCATTCGCGGCGGCACCAAATTGAACGTATATGGTACCGGCCTCGGCAATGGCGGCGGGAACGCCGTTGGATCCGTCGAGAACACCGGCCCGCTGGTGGTGGTCGATGGTGTCTTCCGCTCCATGGACGACATCAACCCGGACAACATCGAGTCGTTCCAGGTCATGAAGGACGCGGCCGCCACGGCCATCTACGGCGCCCGGGGCGCCAACGGCGTCATCGTCATCACCACCAAGGGCGGCAAGTACAACCAGAAGATGAACGTGACGGTCAACCACCGCACCACCTGGGAGACGCAGCGAGACGAGCTCCACTACCTCGATGCAGAGACCTACCTGAAGCTGGCGCGGAACACCGTCTTCAACACCTCCGACCAGCTCGACAAGACCGGCCTGCTCAACAACGCCGGCTTCTCGGCCGGCACCCGGATCTTCACCGCCAAGGGCCAGTACGGCAGTCACGTCTACACCACAGCGCTCTACGACAACCTCGTGGCCATCGAGGGGCAGGCCTATGTCGACAACCTCCTGGCCCGCGGCTGGAAGACCATCGACGACCCCATCAATCCTGGCACCAAGCTCATCTTCGCAGACAACAACTACCAGGACCTGCTCTGGAACACGGGCCTGTCGCAGAACACCAACGTGGCCGTCAACGGCGGCAGCGAGACGGCCAACTACAACCTCTCCATCGGCAACACCGACCAGAAGGGGACCTTCGTCGGCACCCGCTACAGGCGCCTCGACGTGCTCGGCAATTTCAACTTCAAGATGTCGAAGAACGCCCGTCTGGAAGCGATGGTCAACTACCAGAATGTCACGCCCAACTACGTACAGGAATTCCAGAACGAGATCACCCGGGCCACCCGCGTGACACCGCTGCTACGCACCTACCGCGATGACGGCCGTCCCCATCTCGGCGAGCTCTACTCCACCCGCAACCGCTTCCACACACTATACTACGACGACCTGCGCGTGCAGACCGAGCGCTTCGTCACCCGCCTCGCAGGAGACATCACCCTGCTGCCCGGACTCCATCTAAAGCCCGCTGTATCATATCTGCTGCAGGACTACACCTATCAGTTCCAGCGCGACGCCACGCCGTCCGACGAGCCGCAGCCCTCCACGCTGCGTCAGAAGAACTATGACAACACAGATTCGCGGCAGGTCATGGCCGACCTCATCCTGCAGTACGACCCCAGGCTGCCAGGAAGTCACAACCTGACCATGCTCGGCGGCTTCAACTTCACCCGCAATACCGGCAGGAGGTCCTTCCTCGGCTCGCAGCGCGCCACCAACGACTATATCTTCACCATCAACGAACCGCCCACCACCGTCATCGCCGGGCAGACCGTGCCCAATGTCACGGCCTTCGGCACCAGTCTTTCCGAGAGCCGTTCCGCGAGCTATTTCGGGCAGGCCAACTACGACTGGGACGGCCGCTACCTCGCCAGCGCCGCCCTCCGCTACGACGGCTTCTCCAACTTCGCGCCGGCCAACCGCTACGCCCTCTTCCCCTCCGTCTCCGCCGGCTGGAACCTGCATTCGGAGGAATGGTTCCGCCTCAAGCCCGTCAGCCAGTTCAAGCTGCGCGCCAGCTGGGGACAGGCCGGCCTGAGCGACCTCTCGCTGGTCGACACCTACGGCGGATTCTCGGCCACGCAGTACGCCGTCAGTCCCGGCATCCTCCGTGCTAACCTCTCCAACCCCAACCTCGTCTGGGAGACCACCGAGACCCTGGACATCGCCTTCGACGCCGGCTTCCTCGACAACCGCATCACCCTGACGGTCGACTGGTACGACAAGCGTACCAAGGACCGCCTCGCCTCCAAGCCCCTCCCCTCCGAAGCGCCCTTCTCCTCCATCCGCTTCAATAATGGCGTCCTGCAGAACCAGGGCATCGAGGTCGAGCTCGGCGCCACACCCGTGAAGACGAAGGATTTCACCTGGCGTACCACCTTTCTCTTCGCCAAGAACAACCAGAAGATCCTCGCCCTTCCCTTCAACGGCCGGGAGCAGAACCGCCAGGGCGGCGATCAGGTCTGGGATCCGGGCTCCAAGACCCTCAAATGGGTGGGAGGCTTCGCCGAGGGCGAACGGCCCTTCTCCTACTACGCCTACCAGGTGCTGGGCGTATTCTCCACGAACGCCGAAGCCGCCGCCTGGAGTGCCAAAATCAAGGACAACCTGGCGACGCCCAGAGGACAGGCGGTCGGGAAGAAGGCAGGTGACTTCATCTTCGCCGACCTCAACGAGGACGGCGTGATCGACACCAAGGACCAGGTTTTCATTGGTTACCTCACGCCCAACGTCACCGGCGGCTTCCATAACACGCTCTCCTGGAAGGGGCTCTCGCTGCGCATCGGCACCGATTTCGCTCTCGGGCACATGATCAGCAACGGCGCCCTCGCACGCTCCATGGGTACCGGTCGCGCCTTCAACGAGGGTGCCCCTGCCGAGGCCCTGAGTCCCGACACCTGGCAGAAGGAGGGCGATGTGGGCAAGAAGTACGCACGTTTCTCCTTCGCCGATGCCGACTTCGGCCAGCGCAACTACCTCCGTTCCTCCACGCTGGGAGGCAACAACGGCTACGGCTCCGACGTGTCCACCATGATCTCGAAGGGCGATTTCCTCGCACTCCGCGAGATCACCTTCGCCTACGACCTGCCCAAGACGGTATCCCGCAAGCTGCGCTCCACAGGTGTCAACATCTTCGCCAGCGCCTTCAACCTAGCCTACCTCACGGCGTATGACGGCATCAACCCCGAAGTGTACACGGGCTTCGACGCCCTCGGCTACCCGAGGCCGCGCCAGTTCGTGCTAGGCGCCACGCTGAAGTTCTGAGGACGCCAGGAAAAACCATCGCCATCCCCACAAAACCGAACAAGATGAGGAACAACATACCCGCCCTGTTGCTCGCCGGACTCCTGGCATCGCTGGCCGGCTGCGAGAAGATCCTCGAAGTGAAGCCGCAGTCGAGCATCACCGAGGAGACCTACTTCAAGAACGAGGGCGACTTCGACCCCTACGTCACCGGCATCTACACCCAGATGCGGTCCTTCGCCAACAACGTCACCTACGGCACCGAGCGGGGCGAGGAGCTCGTCGTGGCCTCCAACGCGCGTTTCTCGACCGCCTGGAACCATATCCTCTCGCCCACCACCGGCGCTGTCAACTACAACGGCTGG
>RGVM01000283.1 GCA_010027295.1 Chitinophagia bacterium | reverse complement strand
CTGAGTTGGACGGCGTCGACGGATAATGTCGGTGTAGCGGGCTACGACGTGTATGTCAACAACGTCAAGAACAATACTGCGAACCTAACGGGTACGACCTATGTGGTGTCGGGACTGGCAGCCAACACGGCATACTCGCTCTTCGTCAGGGCCCGTGATGCGGCGGGTAACACCGCGCAGTCGAACACCCTGTCGGTGACGACCCTGGCGGACACGCAGGCGCCCACGGCCCCCACCTTGTCATCCCCTTCCAAGACGACGAACAGCATCTCTCTGAGTTGGACGGCGTCGACGGACAATGTCGGCGTGGCGGGATACGATGTCTATGTCAACAACGTGAAGAACAACACTTCCAATCTAACAGGCACTGTTTATACGGTGACGGGCCTGTCGGCCGGCACGGCGTGATGCGGCGGGCAACACCGCGCAGTCGAATACGATCTCGGTCACAACGATGGCAGCAGTGGTGGAGACCCTTCTGGGATCTTATTACTTCCCCTCGAACCTGGATGGTTGGACGACCTCCTCCGCGACTAACGGAGCTTGGTTCAACAATTCCACACTGGCCTGGGAGGGGCCTGGCTCCATGATGCTGAGAGGTTCCGGGACGATTGGCGTCTCGCCGACGGTCAAGTTGAAGGGACAGAGCCAGGTGGAATACAGGATGTATTTCAGCCCCGTGAGCTTCGAATCGGGCAAGTCGTTCAGCATAGAGTACTCCAAAAACCTGGGCTCTTCCTACACGACCGTGGTGACACTGAACAGCGGGACTTCCCTGAACGCCACAACCTTCGTCAACAATTCCGCCTTCTATCTGCTGACCCTCACCCTGAACGGCATCTCCTGGAACGACTCCACCCGATTCCGCATCAGGGTGAACGGTGCGGATACGAGCGACAGGATCCATTTCGATGCCATCACGGTGAAGGGCCGGACCAACACCACGGCGACGGGCTCGACCATCGCCCTTGCGACGGCCACGAAGACGGCCGTTCTCAGCGGATGGGATGCGGAGGGTCGGGACCCGATGGTACAGACGGAGGTCCGCCTCTTTCCGAACCCTGTAAGGAACCGGTTGCAGGTAACCGGTGTATCAGGAATCAGGCTGTGGCGGGTCTATTCCCCCACCGGTTCGCAGGTGGCGTCTTCGAAGGGGGCGGAGAGTCCGGAACTCTCCCGCCTGCCAAGGGGAACCTACCTCGTTGAAATCGAAACCAACGAAGGAACCATCCATCGCGGCAGGTTCATGGCGGCGGTCCATCGACCGCCGCTTCCCGTTCCATCGCAACGTGTATGCATTGCAGCGATGCCTACCCCGGGTTATGTCCGAAGGTTCATTTGGATGCCTTCAGTTTGCGGACTTCCTCCAGCCTTGCCACGTAGAGGCTTCTTCCATGGGTGCCGAGGACGATCTCTCCCTCCCTTTCCTGAATAGCGATGTCGTGGACGGGTATCGAGCGGGGGAGTCCTTTCACGAAGGGCATGAAGTGATTGCCTCCGTCCAGGCTGGCGAGGGCGCCACCGTCGGTGCCCAGGTAGAGGATGCTGTCGGATGCGGGGTCTTCGCGGATCACGTTTACGGGATCGAGGGGCAGGTTGGTCCCTATGCGGGTCCATGTCTGGCCGTAGTCCTCGCTGCGGTAGACATAGGCGTCGAAGTGGTCCTGTCGATATCCGTTGAGGGTGAGGAAGACGCGTCCCTTTGAATGTCTGGAAGCGAGGATGCGGCTGACCCAGAGCCCCTGAGGAAGTCCTCCGCGCCCTTTCCTGTCGGGCGTACCGAGGCGTGTCCATGTGGCGCCGCCGTCGCGTGAGACATGAACGTATCCGTCATCGCTGCCGGTGTAGAGGAGTCCGAAGGAGAGGGGGGATTCGCTGATGCAGGTGAGCGTACCGAAGGGCACGTCCCCCGGCCTCTTGCCGCCGGTCAGGTCAGCACTGATCGTCTCGAAGCTTTCCCCGCGGTTCATGCTCCTGTGCAGGCGTTGCGACCCCATGTATAGGATGTCGGGGTTGTGCGAGGACAGCAGGATGGGCGTCTGCCAGTTGAACCGTAGCTTTTCCTCCTGAAGCGGCGGGGCCTGAGGCCGGATGGGCTTCATTTCGGAAGATCCCTTCGTGAAACGGAAATAGGATCCGAACTGCAGGCCGCTGTAGATTGTCGTGTTGTCCCTGGGGTCCACCTGTACCTGCATGCCGTCGCCTCCGTTGAGGGGTTTGTATGCGTACTGTCCCCTGTCGATCCAGTCGATGCCCTCCCTGTGGTTGGAGGGTCCGTACCAGGAGCCGTTGTCCTGAAGGCCACCATAGACGTTGTAGGGTTTCATCATATCGGTGGTGATGGCGTAGAACTGTCCGACGGATGGGGTGTGGACCTTGAACCAGTTGTGACCTTCGTCGTAGGTGATGTTGGCGCCGCCGTCGTTGCCGGCGACCATGTGGCTGTCATCCAACGGATTGATCCAGCAGGCATGCCAGTCGGCATGGGTGTTGGGTTTGTCCATGACGCGGAAGGTCTTGCCGCCGTCGGTGGAAATGTCGGCGCTGAAGCCGAGTATGACGATCCTGTCGGGGTCCTTCTGCGATGCGACGATCTCGCCGAAATAATATCCGTAGGTGTTGTAGAGGCTCAGGGGTTTTTCGTGGGTCTTCCTCCAGGAACGGCCTTCGTCATCGCTGCGATAGACTTCCGCTCCATGTATCTGGTTGGCGGCCGGGCCGGCGTCCTCCTGGTACAGGTAGCGGTGGAGTGCGGCGGGGTCCAGCGTGCCGGCCCTGACTTCGGCCTTGAGGGTGGCAGCCGAGTAGCGTGGTTTGAGACCGTTGGCGCCCAGGAACCTGTCGAGCTTCGTGTCGGGAAGTGCGAGGAAGGCCTCGCGCGCGATGTCTTTCAGGTCGTCCATCAGGATGCGGGACGTGTCGCGGGCCGTACTGTCGGAACGACGGTTGTAGTTGTCGACGACGGCATAGATGCGGCCGGGTTTGGCGGCCGTGGTGGCGACGCCGATGCGACCGATGCCATCGCCCTGGGGGAAGCCTGAGGACGGACCGCTTGTGAGTGTCCAGCTCTCACCGCCGTCGGTGCTGCGGTAGAGGCCGGAGGCGCTCCCACCTTCCACGAAGTTGGAAGAGGAGCGGGTGCGCTGCCAGGCGGCGGCATAGATGACAGCCGGGTTGCCGGCCTGCATCTCCATCTCGGCGACGCCGGTGGAGGGGTTCACGAAGAGGGTGCGCCTCCATGTGCGGCCGCCGTCGGTCGTCTTGTAGACGCCGCGCGACTCGTCGGTCGTGTAGAGCGCTCCCAGGACGGCGACCCATGCCGTATTGGGGTCGTCGGGATGTAGCAGCACTTTTCCGATGTGGTGGGATTCCGTGAGTCCCAGATGCGTCCAGCTGCGTCCGTTGTCGGAACTCCGGTACACACCCAGGCCCGCGTAGGAGGAGCGGCTGCTGTTGACCTCCCCTGTGCCCACCCATATCTCGCGCGTCTTCCAGTTGACGGCGATGTCGCCGATGCCGATGACCGCTTCGGAATCGAAGACCGGCTGCAGGCTCTGGCCGTTGTTCACGGTGTGCCACAGGCCGCCCGAGGCGTAGGCGACATAGAATTCCGAAGGCCTGCCGGGGTTCACCTCAAGGTCCACGACGCGTCCGCCCATGATGCTGGGGCCGATGTTCCGGAAGGCGATATCCTTTAACAGGCTTTTATCTTCCGAGACGCGCTTTTCAGCGAGACTTTTCTTTCTTTCGTAACCTGGGGTGGGCTTGAGCTGGCCATGTGCCCGGTACGGCGAGGCGGCGAGGGCCGTGGCGAAAGCCCCGGCGAAGAGGGCCTTTACGATGCCTTTGAGGTTGGTCATGTCTGTGTTATGAGTGGAATGCAAATTATGACAACGATGCATACAAAGACCTGCATGGGATGGATGCTCCTTTTCTTCATGACAGGCATCGCTGCGACAGCGCAGGAGCCCATGGTGACGGAGAAGGGGGATACCATCAATCGTGTCAATGCCAAGGGGCTCCGGCACGGCCCCTGGCTGGTGCATGTGGAGCCGCTCCGTGGACAGCCCGGTTACGAGGAGGAGGGCGACTACCGTGACGGCAGGAAGGAAGGCGTCTGGCGCAGGTTCAGCCTGCAGGGCGACCTTGTCGCCGTCGAGAATTTCAAAGGAGGCTTCCGTGACGGGAAGCAGATGTATTTCACCCGACTTGGGGAGCCCCTGCGAGAGGAATCCTGGAAGGCCGTGGACCCCACCAATCCCTATGACACGATCGAGGTTCCCGACCTCGACAACCCGCTGGTGTCACATACGAAGATCATTCGGCTGGAGGCGGACGAGGTCCGTCATGGCACTTGGACCTACTTCGACCCCATGACGGGGGGCGTGGTGCGGAGGGAGACCTTCGTCTCCGG
>RGVM01000282.1 GCA_010027295.1 Chitinophagia bacterium | reverse complement strand
GCATAGACGATCTCTGAATTTACCGGGTCAAGCACTACCTCCGAGACACCGGTGTTTTCGCTAAGGTTGAGAATATTCTTCCAGGTCCGTCCGCCATCGGTCGTCTTAAAGAGTCCCCGTTCGCCTCCCGGCCCCCAGAGCGGGCCCTGCGCGGCCACATAGACCACTTTCGAGTCCCGGGGGTCGATCACAATTCGGCCGATATGCTCTGACCTCTCAAGTCCTACCTTTTTAAAACTCTTACCACCGTCCTCGGACTTGTAGACACCATCTCCATACCCAACACTCCGCTGACTATTGAGCTCACCGGTGCCAACCCAGAGGACAGCTGGGTCTTTCGGATCGAGGGCGAGTGCACCAATCGAGTATGAGCCGTAGCTATCAAAGACCGGTGTCCAGGTCGTCCCGTTGTTGATTGTCTTCCAGACACCGCCCGACATCTTCGTGCCCACGGCCTTCACCCCGAACGGCGACCGACTGAACGATCGTTTGACGCCCATCCCCGTCGGCATTTCCGATTTCGAATTCTTCCGCGTCTACAATCGATGGGGACAGCTGGTGTTCTCGACGGACCGCAGCGGTCACGGATGGAACGGCGTCTTCCGTGGCATCCCACAGGGCAACGACACTTTCACCTGGCAGGTGCGTGGTCGCGACTATCTAGGAAATACGATATATCGAAAAGGCACATCCACACTGATAAAATGATCCGTTGCCATCGGATGCGAAACAGAACCAGCAGACCATGAACCGTACAGTACTCGTTACCGGCGCCACTTCAGGATTCGGAAAAGCTATCGCTGAACGCTTTGCTGCGTCGGGCGACCGTGTCATCGTCACGGGCCGGCGATCTGACAGGTTGGAGGAACTCGTCAAAAACCTCTCTTCCCACCATGGTATCGAGGCATACGCGCTGCCCTTCGATGTGCGTGACCGAAGCGCCGTGAACGAGGCTGTCGCCACCCTGCCGGAGGCATGGAGGAGCGTGGACATCCTCGTCAACAACGCCGGCCTCGCACTGGGGCGCGACTACTTCGAGGATGCCAGCATCGACGACTGGGACACGATGCTCGATACCAACGTCAAAGGGGTGATGTATGTCACCCGTGCGGTACTGCCCCTGCTCCGCAAACCGGGCGGGCACATCGTCAACATCGGATCCATCGCCGGCAAGGAAGTCTATGAGAAGGGCAACGGCTACTGCGCCTCCAAGCACGCCCTCGACGCCCTCAGCAAATCGATGCGCGCCGACCTCCTTCGTCACGGCATCCGTGTCACAGGCGTGCACCCCGGCGCAGCCGAGACAGAGTTCTCGCTCGTTCGCTTCAAAGGAGACGCCTCACAGGCCGCCGCCGTCTATGCAGGCTACCAGGCCCTCTCCGCCGATGACGTGGCCGACGTGGTACAATACTGCACCGGCACGCCCCCGCACGTCTGCATCAACGACATCGTCGTCACCTGCACGGCACAGGCCAACTCATTCTATCTGCACCGCTGACACGGAGCCTTTCCGACTACTGCTGCGCCAGGCTCACCCTGACCTGTACACCCGCCCGGGTGTTGACCAGCGGTGCCGAACTCGAGATATACGGGTTCACCCGCTTCTGGTCGAAATACAGCTGCACATTGATCCGGTTGCTAAGGACATAGTCGATGGTCGGTCGTATCGTCAGGATCCGCTGGCCGCCGGTGGCGAAGGCGTTCGACTGGTCGAGGCGGCTGTTGGAGTTCATATCGTCACGGATGCTCACGTCCAGCGTGAAGGTGATGTCGTTGTCGAGCTTCTTGGCGGGCTCCTTCTTGCCGATGCGTATCGTGAAGGGCAGCGGGAAGCCGCGCTTGCGCCAGCGTATGCCGAGCGTCGCCTCGGTCGAGAGGACCTCGCTGAGCTGGTAGTCCACCAGGCTAAGGCTGAGGTTCCGGCTCTTCTTGTACTCGAAACGTCCCGTGAACTGACCGGGTGTGGAGAAGTCGATGCCGATCAGTGGCGCGAACTGCTCCTGTATGGTCACGTTGGGCACCAGGAAGTACGGGATGAAATTGCCCGACACGGAGTCGATGAATGACGGGAACCCGTAACCGAAATCGTCCTGGAAGAGGAGGGCGGAATTGAAGCTGTTCATGCCCAGCGTACTCGTGTAGCCGTGGGAGAGGCTGAAGTTGGTGAAGTAGGCCTCCATGCCGGGCAGTCGGCTGAGCCCGTTGTAGGTCAGCCGCCAGTTGGGCCGGGGCAGGTAGGCGGAGAAGGGATTCGACCTCACATATCCACCGCCGCCGTTGCGCAGGAGCCCGACAGTCGAGGGATCCTTACCGGTATAGGCCGCTATGAAGGAGGGGATGAGCACATCCTGCGCATACCGGCCGTATCCCTTGTAATAGCCATCGGGGTCCACCTTTCGGCTGTAGACGTTGGCCTCGCCCAGGCGCCTGGAGAGCACGATGCGGTTATCCTCGAACTGCTGGAAAGTCTGGCTCACGACGTTCGGGTCGATCTTCCGAAACAGCGTCTGGAAGGAGACATAGGTCATCGAGAAGCCGCCACCCGAATAGGGACTGAGGTTCGTGAACTGCCCGGTGCCGAGCGTATCCTTGAATAAGGATGAGTAGGTCTTGCTGAGCGTGCGGTCGAGGTTCAGGTCCACCTGTAGGTCCTTCACAGGCTCCAGCTGGGCGTTCAGGCTCAGGCGCTGCTCGTAAGACTGCCGGAACAGGTTGTTCAGCATCGGGTCCTTCGTAATCAACCCTCGGGATGCCGCCTGCCGAAGCCAATTGCTGTCGGGCTGCCGGCCCAAGATGAAGTCGGGCCCTGGGGCCATGCTCCGGAAGTTGTTGCCGAGGAAGCGCGTGCTATCGGTCCAGCCCGGCACAAAGGTGGTGCCACCCTCGTTATACGTGAGCCCGGCTCGCTTGACGGATGTCAGCACACCCAGGATGGCCCTGGCGAAAGGCCCCACCGAGACATCCTTTCTCTCTTTCCTCTCGCTGATGCGTTTCAGACTCCGCTCCTTGCGCCGGGCCTTCCGAATCGCCTTGCGAGACTTCTTCGCAGTGCTGGTATCCACAGCCGGCTGTTGCTGAGGGGCCGGCTGCACGACGGGAGGCGGTGCCGACTGCCCGGGTTCCGAGGCGGCCCGCAACAGACGCGACTTCGCATAGAGCTGCTGGAAGTTGAACTCCATCGTGGCTCCCTTCTGGCTGCTGTTCTGGATAGAGTTGCCGAGTTCCACGGCCAGCCGTGACGCTCCGATCCAGCCGTAAGTGGTACGATAGGCGAGGTTGGCAGTTGTCCAGTCGAGGAAGGGGAATAGCGTCGTCGGCAGGTTGTAGGTCAGGTCCAGGCTCTGATTGTAGAGAGTATTGCGTCCTCCCTTTAAGACGTTGCTCCAGAGGCTGTCCTTCTTGAACTTGGAATCGATACGCCCGAAAGGCTCGTCGACACGGGAGTTGTTAGTGGCCTTGAAGTCGATGTTGAGCGACTTTGTCAGGTCCCAGCGCATGTTATACACCCTGTCCATGACGAAGTACTTGTCATAGGTTTCGGGAATCTTGTAAGGCCCACCCCCCACGTTGCGGGGGCGGATGGCACCGAACTGCCGCCTGGCATCCCAGCGGAACCCCAGTAGATTCGGACTCGGGTTGAAGTTGAAAGCCCTCACGAAGTCGAGCATCTTGGTCTTCGCCTTGAATACCTTCCGGAAGGGCTCTATGGACTTTGCCTGTGACACGTAGTTATAGCCGATACCTCCGAGTTGTCGCGTCACCTCGTTGCTTTCGATGAGCGGGTTCTGCTGCCGAGTACTCGTGTAGGAATAGCTGAAGTCGAAGTTCGAGAGACTCCAAAGCTTCGACTTGCCGTCCTGCGGGGGTGCGATCCTGACGTTGGTGAAGTTGAACGTACGTATGCTGGTGAAGTCGACGGACTCGGAACGTATCGAGTCGCGACGGGACCCGAAGGCTTTTATCTTGTCGCGCAACAGCACATCCTTGTCGTATGGGTCGAACTGGGGCATGCTGGAAACGCGAGAGAGATTGGCGAAGAAGGGTATCTGGAGGCCAAGGCCCTTGGGCAGCAGCTTGCCGAGCTGTAGGTTGGCGGATGCGTCGAACTGAGTGAAGTCGTCACGGAAGCGCTCCATCACACGCTGTTCGAGCTGACCGAAACCTCGAGTGTGCACATTGCCGGAGAGCGAGACCGTGCCCAAGTCCGAAAACTGCATATTTACCTGTCCGACGCCGGCCCATCCGCCCGACTCGTCAATCTCGGACAGACGGAGCTCGTTGATCCACACTTCGGCGCAGACGGCCCTTCCGCCGACGGCGTCACGGGGGTTCTCGATACCCACGAGGATGCCCCGCACCTCACCCAGGTTGGGGTTTCCCACGATCGAATAGACCTTCTCCCCCACTCGCTTCCGATAGATGGTGTTGGGGTTGTTGGTG
>RGVM01000281.1 GCA_010027295.1 Chitinophagia bacterium | reverse complement strand
GCCGCCATATCTGCGCCGAGGGGGCCTTTGATTTCTTCGACAGGGCAGTGGCCCTGTGTGCTGCCAGCGGCCTCCATCAGCAGGCAGGTGCCCGGCTGGGGGCCTCTCCGGTCGCGCAGCGAGAAGAGCGTGGCGAGGACGGTGTGACCCCGTTGGGAGGCGGCCCTCCGCAGCAGTTCGACGGGGTTGTCAGGGTCGGAGGGGTCGATGGGCTCGAAGAGCACCTGTATGACGCCGGCGCAGCCGAGTTGCACGCCGATGGAGGCGTCCTCCTCGTCGGACGTGTCGTAGGTGACCAGCTTCGACCGCCCCTGGGCGATGGCGGCGAGGGCCTTGCGCAATGCATCCCCCTCGAGGCAGCCGCCGCTGATGGCGCCGGTGGTGTCGCCCTCGCCCGTCACCAGCATGCGCGCGCCCGGACGGCGGTAGGATGACCCTTCGAGGTGGACGACGGTCGCCAGGGCCGTGGGCAGGCCGGTCTTGGCGGCCCGGTCCTGCGCTTGGAGGATGGAAAGAAGCTCCTTCATGTCATGGAGTCGTCATGGATGAGGATCCCTTTCTTTCATTCCTGCACTATATGCTTCCATGTGGCTTTAGGTTTGAAAGGGAGAGGGTGAAATTGGTAACTAAAATACGTTCAAGTCGGTATGTCCATATCAATCGGCAGAGGCCGCCGTAATAATCCCCCGCCGGCGACCTCATTCCTTGCCCGACTTCACGAATGCCAGGTTCCGCATCATCCCCTTGTGCTTCGCCCGCCGGATCGGTGAGTGTTTGAAGATCCTCCGGAAGGCCCCCTCCGACAGTTCCTCCCACTCCCGCGTCGACAGGTTCAACACTTCCGGAATGGGTGCGAACGCCGGTTCCCGGTGCGGCTTCGCGAAACGGTTCCAGGGGCATACCTCCTGGCAGACGTCGCAGCCGAAGACCCAGTCGCCGAAACGGCCCTGCATCTCGGAAGGAATCAGCGCATCCTTGAGTTCGATAGTGAAGTAGGAAATGCACTTCGACCCGTCCACCACCTTGTCCTCCCCGATGGCCTCCGTGGGACAGGCGTCGAGGCAACGGCGGCAACTGCCGCAGTAGTCGCGCGCCATCGGGTCGTCGGGTGTCAGCTCGAGGTCGGTGATCAGCGTGGCGATGAAGAACCAGGATCCCGCGCCCTTGTGGATCAGGTTGCCGTTACGCCCCACCCAGCCGAGCCCGCTGCGCTGTGCCCAGCTGCGCTCGAGTACGGGGGCGGAATCGACGAAGCCGCGTCCCGAGATGTCGCCGACCTGCTCGCGCAGCCGCTCGAGCAGGGTGTTGAGTTTCGCACGGATGACCTCGTGGTAGTCCATCCCCCAGGCGTAGCGGGCGATGAGGGGCGCGTCCGTCCGTGGGCTTTCGCTGGGAAAGTGGTTGAGCAGCAGTGTGACGACCGACCTGGCGCCGGGCACGAGTTTCGTAGGGTCCACCCGCAGGTCGAAGTGTCGCTCCATGTAGGCCATCGAGCCGTGCATGCCCTTCGAGAGCCATCTCTCCAGCCTTCGCGCGTCGTCGTCGAGCCGTACGGCGCGCGCGATGCCGCAGTGGTCGAAGCCCAGCGCCGCCGCCTCCGACTTCACGAGGGCCGCCCGATGGCCGGGTAGGTCGTGCATGGCTTCCGGTTTACAGAGAGGGGCAGCGGATCATTTCATGCGCTCGTCGATCTCCTGTTTGAGCATCTCGTAGATGTCGCGGCGCATGTCGGACGGGTCCTTCGACGACAGTACCACGGCGGCGTAGCCGCGTTTGAGGTCGATCCAGGGCCAGATGCCCGATAGGCCCGGACAGCTCAGCACGGTCGGTCGGCCCGTATCGTCCGCCTCCTGTACCCAGGCGCCCAGCGTGTAATCCATGCCCTCGCAGAGACGCAGCGTCGAGCGGACGGGCTTGCCCGCCGTCTGGTCCTTCAGCAACTCGGCCACGGAGGCCTCGCTGAGCACGCGCTTGCCGTTGAACATCCCCTTGCCGAGCAGCATGGTCATGAAGTTGATGTAATCCTGCGCGGAGGCTTTCGCACCCAGCGCAGGGTTGATGCCGCCGCTCTCGCTGTAGAAACTGGTCGTCCGCATCGACAGCGGGCGGAAGAGCTTCTCCTGCGCCACACGGTCGAAGCTCTTCTTCGACACCACTTCCACCACGCGTGCGGCGATGTTGGGACCAACCTGGCTGTAATGAAACGCATCTCCGGCATTGGTGACGATCTCACGCTTCGTGACGTAGTGTGCCACCTCCTCCTGGAGGTTTTCGAAGCGGTTCTTCTGTGCGAGCCGCAGTACGCCGGCCGCTTCCGCCTCCACGCCCGCGAGGTGCGACAGGCAGTGGCGCAATGTGATGTACCCCTTGAAATACTTCGAGAATTCGGGGATGTACTTGCTCACCTTGTCGTCCAGCGAGAGCTTGCCCGCATCCACGAAGGTCATCACCACGGCAGCCGTCAGCCAGGTGCTCGCATGCTCGACCGGCACCGCCATCTTGGCGTTGAACTCGGGCGACTGCAGGACGTAACTGTTCTTGCCGTCCTTGGCGACCAGGATAACCACTTCCTTGCCCAGCGACTTCTGCTGCAGCTTGAGGATACCATCAATCCCGCTGAAGTCGCGCTGCTGCGCAAAGGATACCTGAAATATCAGCAGGAAAGCCGCTGTCATTCGGACGAAACGGCAGACGGATTGCAAGATTCCTGACATAGTTGCCTGGATTTTGAGGGTTGGATTGCTATTTGATGCCGGTATCGACAAATGTACTATTATGAACCTTAGCAACTATACCATTAAAGCTGCCGAAGCCGTCCAGCAGGCGCAACAGCTGGCCTTCAACGCCGGGAACCCGGTCATAGAGGCGGCGCACCTGTTGAAGGCACTGCTAGAGCAGAAGGACTCCCCGGTGGAGTACCTCCTGAAGAAGAACAACGTGTCGATCCCACCGCTGGAGGCCAGGCTGTCGGAGGTCCTCTCACGTCTTCCCCGGGTGCAGGGCGACGCCGGACAGCAGCTGGGTCGCGAGGCCAACCAGGCCCTGTTGCGGGCCGCTTCACTCCTCAAGCGCTTCGGCGACGAGTTCGTCACGCCGGAGCTGATGCTTATTGCACTGTTGCAGGGAACGGATGCCGCTGCCAATCTGATGCGCGACGCCGGACTCTCCGAGAAGGGAATCGAGGCCGCCATCCGCGACCTGCGTAAGGGCGACACGGTGAAGAGCCAGACGCAGGAAACGCAGTACAACGCCCTCGCCAAATACGCCAAGAACCTCAACGAGATGGCCCGGCAGGGAAAGCTCGATCCCGTGATCGGCCGCGACGAGGAGATTCGCCGTACCCTGCACATCCTCACCCGGCGCAGCAAGAACAACCCCATCCTGGTGGGTGAGCCCGGCGTTGGCAAGACCGCCATCGCCGAAGGCCTAGCCATGCGCATCATCAACGGCGACGTGCCCGAGAACCTTCGCTCCAAGACCATCTTCGCGCTCGACATGGGCCAGCTCATCGCCGGCGCCAAATACAAGGGCGAGTTCGAAGAGCGGCTCAAGGGCGTCGTCAAGGAAGTCGGCGCCAGCGATGGCGAGATCGTCCTCTTCATCGACGAGATCCACACTCTGGTCGGTGCCGGGGGAGGGGAGGGGGCCATGGATGCCGCCAACATTCTGAAGCCGGCCCTGGCCCGCGGGGAACTGCGTGCCATCGGCGCCACCACCCTCAACGAGTTCCAAAAGTTCTTCGAGAAGGACAAGGCGCTGGAGCGCCGCTTCCAGAAAGTCATGGTCGAGGAGCCCTCCGTTGAGGACGCCATCTCCATCCTGCGTGGACTGAAGGATCGCTACGAGACCCACCACCACGTCCGCATCCGCGACGAGGCCATCATCGCCGCTGTCGAGCTGTCCAATCGCTACATCACCGACCGGTTCCTGCCCGACAAGGCCATAGACCTGGTCGACGAGAGTGCCGCCAAACTGCGACTCGAGATGAACTCGATGCCGGAGGAACTGGACAGGCTCGACCGGCAGATCCGTCAGCTCGAGATAGAGCGCGAGGCCATCAAGCGGGAGAACGACGAGCCCAAGCTGAAGGAACTCAACACCGAGATCGCCAACCTCGCCGTGCAGCGCGACACCCTGAAGGCCAAGTGGCAGCAGGAGAAGGAGGTCGTGGAACGCATACAGGCCGCCAAGGCGGGCATCGAGGAACTCAAGACCCAGGCCGAACGCCTCGAGCGCGAGGGTGACTACGGCAGGGTGGCCGAGATACGCTATGGACGCATCCGCGAGCAGGAGGCCCTCATCGCCACGCTGACGGAGCAGCTCGCCACATCCGGCGAGAAACGACTCCTGAAGGAGGAGGTCGACGCGGAGGACATTGCCGAGAACGTCGCCAAGGCCACGGGCATCCCCGTCGCCAAGATGCTGCAGAGCGACCGCGAG
>RGVM01000029.1 GCA_010027295.1 Chitinophagia bacterium | reverse complement strand
CAAGGGCGAGGCCGGGCAGCCCGTCCGTCACCAGGTTGATCCAGAGCAGATGGATCGGTTGAAGGGGGATGGGCAGCCCCAGGAATGGCGACAGCACGATAGTCCATATCTCGGCGGCATTGCAGGTCAGGATATACCTGACGAAGCGGCGGATGTTATCGTAGATGCGGCGTCCTTCCTGGACGGCACGGACGATGGTCGGGAACCGGTCGTCGAGCAGGATCATGTGCGCCGCCTCACGGCTTACGTCGGTGCCGCTGATGCCCATGGCGACGCCGATGTCGGCCGCCTTGAGGGAAGGGGCGTCGTTCACGCCGTCGCCGGTCATGGCTACGGAATGCCCCCGGCCCTGCAGGGCTTTGACGATCCTAAGCTTCTGGGCGGGTGATACCCGCGCATAGACGCGCACGCTGTCGACGCACCGAGAGAAGACCTCCTCGTCGAGTCGGTCGAGTTCGCGTCCGGTCAGGGTGGCATCATCCTCCCCCAGGATGCCAAGCTGTCGGGCGATCGCCGTCGCGGTGGCCGGATGGTCGCCCGTGATCATAATAGTGCGGATGCCCGCCCCATGGCAGAGCGCGATCGCCTCCGCCACATCCTGACGGGGCGGGTCAGCCATCCAGGCAAGGCCTGCGAGCGACATGCGCCCCTGCATGTCCCGCTCCCCGCAATACAGGCTGCCATCTTCAAGGATCCGATAGGCGAAGGCGAGCACCCGCGAACCTTCCGAGGAGAGGCGGTGGGCCTCCCCCACCATCGCCTCCCGGTCGCCACCCGGCGACAGCAGATCTGCGACCGACTCGGCCGCGCCCTTGGTGACCACGACATGCCGCTCCCCCATGTCATGGACAGTGGTCATGCACTTGCGTTCGGAGTCGAAGGGCGTCTCCGCTGAACGCGGGAAGTCGCCCAGCAACGCCTCGACGGTGCCCGCACCATACCGGGCTTCCACATGTTCCAGAAGCGCGACTTCGGTGGGGTCGCCCGACCATGAACCGTCCGGTCGGCGATGGACATCGTGGTTCAAAGCCATCGCCAACTCCAGCATTGAGAGGCCTGGGCGCAGGCCGTCCGCTCCCACACCGTCGAGCGTTCCTAGGACTTTCATGCGGTTCTGCGTGAGCGTTCCGGTCTTGTCGGTACAGATATGGCTGACAGCCCCCAGGGTCTCCACGGCCGGGAGTTTGCGGACCAGCGCCTGCTGACGGGCCATGCGCCTTGCCCCGAAGGCCAGGGTGAGCGTGATGAGGGCGGGCAGCGCCTCGGGGATGGCCGCCACGGCGAGGGAGATGGACAGCAGGAGCATCCGAAGCGGCTCCTCTCCCCGGAGGATGCCCGTACCCAGCAGTATCGCGCAGATCAGGAGAATGATGTAGGAGAGCTGACGTCCGAAGGCTGCCATCCGCCGCTGCAGTGGTGTGGAGGAGCCGTCCTGCTGCAGCATGCCCGCAATGCCGCCCAACTCCGTACGCATTCCCGTGGCCACCACGACGCCACTTCCCCGCCCATGGGTGACGCTGGTGCCCTTGAAGGCCATGTTGACACGGTCCGCCACAGGGACGTCTACGCCGTCGATAGGGGCTGTCTGCTTCTCCACGGTAGCGGACTCACCTGTCAGGGACGACTCGTCGATGCGCAGGGAATGGGCCTCCACGAGACGCAGGTCAGCAGGTACCGCATTGCCGGACTCCAGAAGCACCATGTCGCCGGTGACCAACTCAGCCGCCTGTACAACGCAGGCCGTCCCATCGCGGAGCACATGCGCCTGTGGGACCGATAGACGTCGCAGAGCCTCCATGGCCCTTTCAGCACGATACTCCTGGAAGAACCCTAGGATGGCGTTGAGGACGACGATGACGAGGATAATCACAGTATCTGCACCTTCCCCCGTCAGAAAGGAGACGACGGCGGCGGCCATGAGCACTAACACCATGAAATCGGAGAACTGCCGCAAGAGCATGCGCCAGGCCGGGAGCCTGGGCTTATCCTGGAGTTCGTTGGGACCCTGCGCCTCCAGACGGTTCCTTGCCTCGTCGGAGGAGAGCCCCCCGTCCGCCCCTGCCATCGAAAGGATGACGTCCTCGGCCTTGCTGAGATGCCATTCCATGGCGCGAATCTAGCCCAGACCGGACGTCGGAACTCTGTCAGACGATATGACCTTGGTCATGCCGGTTCAGCCACGATGCGCATGCAGGAATCGGATCAACCCTGCCATATAGACGGCCTGATCGTCCCACATGCACATGTGGCCCCCGTTCGGACAGAGGAGGAAACTGCCGTTGCGCACCTGCTTGGACATCCATTCCATGTGGGCGGGGTCCATCGTGTCATGGGTGGCGCCGACGACCAGGGTAGGGATGGTTATGGTTTTGAGGTCTGACTTCCGGTCCCAGCGGGTGAGCTTCCCTGCGATACCGAACTCGCTGGGGCCCTGCATGGTGACGTAGAGAGACTGATTCATCTTCGCGAAGGAGCGGTTGACGGGCTCGGGCCAGGCCTCCAGGGGCATCCTCAGGATGTGCTTTGCGTAGAAGTTCGGCATCAGCAGTTGCATGTACTTCGGGTTGGAGAAGTCGTCAGCAGCCTCGATGCGGCGAATAGTGTCGAGCACGGCGGGATCCATCTGCCCGGCCAGCACCTCGTCGGCATAGCGGCCGTAGTCGGGACAGCTCGACATCATGTTGGATATTACCAGGCCCTTCAGGTTGTGTTGGTACTTCAAGGCATACTCCATGGCCAGGATCCCGCCCCAGGAATGGCCCAGGAGGAAGAAGTTCGAACTGTCAAGTCCAAGCGCGGAACGGACCTGCTCGACCTCTTCGACGAAACGAGGAAGGTCCCACAGGGATGTGTCGCCCGGGTTGTCGGAATTTCCGCATCCGAGCTGGTCGTAGTAGATGAATTCGACGCCCTCAGCGGGAAGATAGCTTTCGAAGCACTCGAAATACTCGTGGGTGGCACCAGGACCACCGTTCAGCATGAGCAGTTTCACCTTCGGGTTGTTGCCGAATCGCTTGGTCCATACGCGGAAGGTCCCTTTGGGGGTCGACACGGGCACCATCCTGACGCCACCGCTGCGGGGGGTGTCTGTGCCCGGGGCGAAATACTCCGCCAGCGAGGATGGCGGGGTATGGTCGGCGGTTCCGCAGGACCTGAGGGCCAGCATGGCGAGGAAGGCAAGGACCGGGAATGGCTTCATGTGAGCGATTTCACATGAAGATAGGGAGAACGGCGGAGCCAGTTGCGGGCGACAGTGACGTTT
The DNA here is from genome assembly GCA_010027295.1 of Chitinophagia bacterium. Taxonomy (GTDB): domain Bacteria; phylum Bacteroidota; class Bacteroidia; order Chitinophagales; family Chitinophagaceae; genus Pollutibacter. The sequence continues at coordinate 9,067 of RGVM01000029.1, read as the reverse complement.
CAGAGCGAGTCCACCATCTCCCAAAACTCTCTGACCTTCGGTGTCCAGGAGAGCTTCTCACGCTCCGCCATGCAGTTAGCCTTGAAGCGTTCGATGAGCGCATCGTCGTAGTAGAGCCTTTCGACGGCTTCTATGAAGGCCGCCGTGTCACCCGGCTCCACGGGGATGCCGAAGCGCTCGAGGTCCAGTTCCGACATGCCGGTGAATCGGCTGTATACGAATGGCAGGCAGCAGGAAATGTACTCGTTGAGCGAATTGCTGCTGGCGGCATGCACAAGTGGCAGGATCCCGATGTCGCAGCGACTGTACACCTCCATCATAGCCTCGTCGTCGAGATATTTGTACGCAGTGACGTTGGGCAACCCATGGGCAAACTCCCGGATGGCAGGGTTGCCTACGACTTCGAATCTGACTTCGGGATGCCGCTCGAGGAAATGAAGAATGAGGGCTTTTGTGCACTCATGGTCCCTACGGTTGGAACCAGCTACCAGGATGGGGCGTGCGCGTCCGGACTTCTTTGTCACAACACGAAAATAATCCGTGTTGGTCCCCAGTGGGAGAAGTTGCACCCTGGGCCCACGGCCTCCGAAATGGTTCTTCAGAAAATCCCTTACCTCCTCTGAGGTAACCATGACCATGTCCGACCTTCGGAAATGCTCCAGGTGATGGAACCGATACCGAAGCTCCTCAACGCTGAAGTAACTGTAGAGTACGACTTTGCATCCCAATAGTCTGCGGACGAAGGAGAACAGGTAGTAGTTGAAGTCTGCGTACGGGTAGACCACGATTCTCGGCCTGCGGAGGATTGCCTGCGTGATGCCCCATAGCTCCTCCTGGACGGATACGCTGGTGTATGGGATAATGAGATCCTTGTGATGCCGGCCGTTGGACAGGCGTTTCAGGAGTGAGGATATGCGATATGGCAGCCATATCTTTCGGCCGTTGTAGACATGGAAAGATGGATCCAGCAGGTGGAAGAAATACTCCACCGAATTGAGCCTGCCCCGTTGCTCCATCCGCCTGGAAACAATCAGAATACGGGATCTCCACTTCATCGCTGCTGAGGTTTTGTGTATCCGATCAGGCTATGGGAAATGTCGGATACCCGGGGATCTTGCCTTTGTCTCCACCCCTTACCAAGGACCCGGCCAGGATACGAATGGCCGACAGGGGGTTGCGCACAAAGGCCGACTTGGCAAAGTCGATGAATCCCCAGAAATCACCCATTCGAAGACAAGTGACCCCTGTCTCCACGATGAAACGTACACGACGGTACTCGCCTTTCATGGGCGGGGACTCCTGTTTCCTATCAGCAATCCACTGCAGATCAGGGGGTGTAGAGGGATGAATCCCATCCTCGATTCGGCGCCTGGCCAGCAATCTGGGCATTGAATTGTTGTGCGTCGTCCCGGGCTGGTAAATCAGGGATCCTGGGATTAGGCGTCTTCCATAGAGCGGAGTCCTAAGCGTCAATACGGGATGCCCGGTGAGCTCTATGAGCCTGAGCCACAAGTCGAAGTCCATCCCGGATCGTTGATAGGTGTTATAGCCCCCCACCCGGTCGAAAAGCTCACGACGGAACATGGCCGCAGCGTCTGTGAACTTGCGCCTCTGTTGCATGATGTCGTCCCAGGTCTCCAGAATGTGTTCCGGGCCCGGGGCCAGGGCCTGATGGTAGGGTTTGCCATACGGCGTCAGCCAATACCGCGTGGAGCTGACCATCGCTATGTCCGAATGCTTCTCGATGGCCGAAAACTGGATGGAAAGGCGGGAGGGATGGGAAACGTCATCCGCATCCTGACGGGCCACGTACCGGCCTCGGGAAGCGGCAATACCCACGTTCATAGCCACTGGATAACCTCCGTTTGCAGGCGTACGCAGCACCCTGACAGGCAATCGGGCTGAGGCTGCAATCGCCAGCATGAACTCGTAACTGCCGTCCGTGGAGCAGTCATCGACGAGGATAATCTCATATTCGCCTCGAAAATCCTGTCCAAGGATGCTGTCGATACAGTCCTTTACGATATCCTTCGAATTATAGACGGGGATGACGACTGATATCTCCATGGTCTCAATCCATTTTGTTGACATAGGCCCACTTCTGCCAGGCGTACAAATGCCAGACAGCCTGATGGTGGGCATGTTCCTTGCCGAGGTATCCCTTGACGAACTTCCGGATGAAACCCTCGTCCATCAACCCTGCACCATATATTGGCCTCTGACAGGTAAAATAGAGCAGGTCATCCCGAAGTGGACCGTTCAATAATTCACCGATCGAAATCGTGAAGCCAATTTTTCGGTGGAAGGTCCTGCCACCGGGAAAGCATCTTGAGAAGATAGACTTCAATGGACGTTTCAAATCATCCTTCGACTTCATCCTCGGTTCGTAATGCTGCGAGGCTTCAATGATGGCATTGCACAAGAAAGGCACACGCACTTCCACCGAACTCGCCATGCTCATCAGGTCGACCTTCCGGAGAACCATCTGTAGGAATCCGTAGTAGTCGGCCTTGGTGATGATGGAAGAGAGGCCACCTTCACGGTATGGCACTCCAATCGAAAAGACATCCATGAGGGCATCGGAAAAACGTATGGGGCCTGTGATGGACGCAACGATTTCAGGCCGCATGAAACTCTGGAAGTCAAGATACGCAGCGCCCGGACCGGCAGCGTATCGAATGGCATTGGAGACACGGGGCCTCCCCAGCATACTGCTGATGCTCGAATAGGCGGACCTGAGCGAAGTAGGATACCGGAAGAGCGCCTGGTCGCGGAAGAACTCGAAGTGGCGACGATATCCATAGAACAGTTCATCGCCTCCATCGCCCGAGAGCATTACGGTGGCGGATGCCCGGGCCGCTCGGCAGATAAAAAAGGTCGGGATGGTGGAGAAATCACCCAGGGGCTCGGACAGGAAGCGAAACTGTTCGTCAATGGAGGCCAGGGCATCTTCGTTGGTATACCGTATGTTTCGGTAGGAGAGGCCGATAATGTTCGAAAGAGCATTGGCTGTAGGTGACTCGTCGATCTTGGAATCGTAGCTGTTCTGGAAGGTGAAGGCGGTCAAGTCTGGCTTCCGTCGCTTGGCCAGCGCATTGATGATAGGACTGTCAATGCCTCCGCTCATGAAGGAGGCCAAGGGCACGTCGGAGACAAGTTGATCTCCTACGGAATCCCCCAGCAGAGACTCCAACATGGCTGTGTCCATTTCAGGTCCGGCGTCGGTCCGACGCTCGAACACATGGTATCTTGTCGAAGCAACCAGACATTTTTCCTGCAGGTCGAACTCCAGTATCTCGCCAGGCCGCACCTGATGGACCTTACTGAAGACGGTGTTGGGAGCGACCGTATACCCGAGCATGAGATATTCGGAAACGTGCTGGGCGGAGAGGTCGCTGCTCACCCCGGGCAGTCTGAGCACCTGATTCAACTGCGACGCGAAGGCGATGCCCAGTCCCGCATGGTAGTAGAGTGGCTTGATGCCGGCAATGTCTCTGGCAAGCCATAGTCGCCCGCTTTCATAGTCGGCCCATGCGATGGCAAACATCCCGTCAAGCTCCGATACCGTCTCGCGAAACCCGCGGCTACGGAAAAGATGGAACAGGGTTTCCGTGTCTCCATGCCCCTTGCAACCGTACAGGCCGTGTTTCTCACGGAGCCGCATATGGTTGTAGACCTCACCATTGAAGAGCAATACCTGCCTGCCATCCACACTCACCATGGGCTGACTTCCGGAGTCACTAAGGTCCTGGATGGCCAAACGATTGAAGCCGAACTTATCGGAGCCTAAGGAATGGACTCCACTAGAATCCGGACCCCGATGGCGGCTCAGGGCAAGTACCTCCCGGAAGGAGGCGTCGCTTATCGGCTCGTCGCCGACATACCCTATGAATCCACACATCGATCGTAGTGTTGAATATACGTACAGAAGGCCAAGAGGGCCGTTGCCAGATATCAAAAGTATTCGACCGGTACCATAATTGCAACACCAAGCTCAGCCTTACGAATACCAGACGCTTGGATTTGTTCAATTTCAAATTTACATTTGACCTGGGTACAAACTTCTCTGGAAGCCAGGCCCCGAATGACACTAACACCATCCAAAAATTCACATGCCGCACAAGATCCTGATTACCGGGACTGCAGGATTCATCGGATTCCACCTGGCCTCAGCCCTGCTGGAGGAAGGACACGAGATTGTTGGTCTTGACTCGATTAACGACTACTACGATGTCCGGCTCAAAATGGCCAGACTGCAGCGCCACGGAATCCACTCCGAGGACATCACCAGCCGGGAGATATGCCAAAGCAGGACCATTGACGGCTATCGATTCATCCAAGCCGACCTGGCAGACCATGACTTCATCGTATCCTTCCTCAAGGAACAGCGATTCGACTTTGTCGTCAACCTGGCAGCACAGGCCGGCGTACGCCACAGCCTCGAGAAGCCAAGGGCCTACACGCACAGCAACATCGACGGCTTCCTGAGCATACTGGAGGGCTGTCGCCACTCGGGGGTGAAACACCTCGTCTATGCAAGCACTTCCAGCGTGTATGGGCTTAACAAGAACATGCCCTTCAATGAGAGCGGCCCCGTTGACCACCCGATGGCCCTCTACGCCGCCACCAAGAAGGCCAACGAACTGATGGCGCACGCCTATAGCCATCTCTTCGGAATACCGACATCAGGCCTGCGCTTCTTCACGGTTTATGGACCCTGGGGCAGGCCCGACATGGCCCTCTTCCTGTTCACAGACGCCATTCTGAAGGGAGAACCAATCAAGATCTTCAACCACGGCCGCATGCTTCGCGACTTCACCTATGTGGGAGACATCGTGGAGAGCATCCGACGGCTGGTTGTGAAGCCAGTAGGACCCGACACGGACTGGAACCCGGCAAACCCCTCCAGCGCTAGCTCAAGTGCGCCCTACCGCATCTTTAATATCGGCAACGCCTCTCCCGTCCCCCTGATGGATTATATCCGGGCCATCGAAGACTCCCTGGGCATGGAGGCAAAAAAAGTCTTTATGGACATGCAACCCGGCGACGTCCCGGCGACGCATGCCGACACCAGCGCCCTCGAGGCCTACGTCAACTTCCGCCCCTCCACAAGTATACGGGATGGAGTCAGCCGGTTCATCGATTGGTACCGGGATTTCTACATCCCTTTCGTTCGTTAGACACCCGTCAGTCGCATACCGGCCACTGCAGCCGCAGAGAGTGTTAGCCTTAACTTAGCGGAGAACCTTCCCGATGCCGCTGATACTGCTCGTCTGCATCTCACTCCTCGCATTGGTGCTGCTGATATCGGCAGTCAGGATGCAGACCTTCCTGGCCTTCCTATTGGTATCTGTCTGCCTGGCCCTCATCTACGGGCTGGATGCGGCCACCACCCTGGATGCCGTGCAGAAGGGCATCGGCTCCACGCTCGGCTCGATTGTACCCATCATTCTGACAGGTGCCTGGCTGGGGGGCATCGCTGCACGGACGGGGGCCACGACCGTCCTATCGGAGGCCATCGTGTCAAAGTTGGGCACCAGACGCCTGCCGCTGGCATTCCTCCTCACCGGCTTCCTGGTGGGCATCCCCCTCTTCTATGCGGTGGGATTCTTCCTGCTGGTGCCGATCGCCCTGTCCGTCGCGCGAAGCCACCGCCTGCATGCCCTCTCCATCGGGATACCGCTGCTGGCATCCCTGTCCATCGCCCAGGGCTACCTCCCGCCACACCCCTCCTCCTATTACCTGGTGACCCATCTGCCGGGGGCCGAGATGGGGCGTACGCTCGGCTGGGGCATCGTGGTGTCGATCCCCGCGATGCTGGTGTCCGGACTGCTCTTCGGCCGGTATGCGTCGAGGGTCGAGTCCCGACCGCTGGACCTTCGTCCCCAGACCCTTCCGGAACGCACCCCCTCCGCCGCCTCGGCATTCTTTCTTATGCTACTGCCCGTGCTGCTGATCGGACTGAAATCCTTTGCCGGCGACCGGCTGGAGACACAACCATTCCTGGCCCGCATGATCGATGTGGCGGGGGAGCCAGTGGTGGCGCTGATGATCTCGGTGCTTGCAGCCTCAGGCTGGCTGGGCCTCCGGAACGGTCATCGCTGGCGCGAGATGCAAGCCTGGCTACATGACGGGGCGAAGGACATAGCACCCCTCGTCTTCACTTTTGCCGGGGCGGGAGCCCTCAAGGAAGTGCTCGTACGCATGCGGCTAGGCGAGGAACTCTTCTCTATGCTAGGCGCCACGGGCATCCACCCGCTCGTGGCCGGATGGTCTGTGGCAGCCCTCATCCGTATCGCCTCCGGATCCTCAACGGTCGCCGGCATCACGACGGCGGGCCTCATCCTGCCCATCCTGCAGGCTTCCGGCACCGACCCCGACATGATGGTCCTCGCCATCGGAGCGGGCAGCATGGTCCTCTCGCATGTCAACGACTCGGGCTTCTGGCTCTTCAAGGAATACTTCGGCACCAGCATCCGAGATACACTGCGGACATGGACCGTCATGGAGACCCTCGTGGCCCTGACCGGACTGGCAGGCGTGATGGCGCTCGACAGGATCCTGAACGGCTGAGTTCGGCAACGCCCACAACAAAAGTGGCAGCCTTCATCTACGATAGCGCAGCACGAGGTCGATGAATCCGTTGGCCCGCCTCGGCGCCGGCACATATGCGTCAGGCAGCTGGTTGGCGAATACCATGGTGAAATACTGCGTGTTCGTGATGTTGTTGATACCGATGGAGGCGTCGAAGGAAAGATGCCGCCCCGCATTCCGCATCAAACCCAGCTTCACGTTGAGCAGGTGGTAGGCCCTCGTCCAATTGTCGTTCAGCGACGTGATGGGCATGGGGTCTCGGTAGTTCCATACCAGGTTACCGTATAAGCCTCCGGCGAAGACCAGGTCTAATCCGGCATTGAAGGTGTTCCTGGCCACGGCGGCGACTTTCCGGTGACTGAAGTCCTCCGTCAGCACGGCCGAGCGTTGGAAGGTGAAGCCGGGCCCGTACCGGAAGTCGGACAGGGTATGGTTGGCAAAAGCCGAGAGACTGCGCACGAATCCCAACCCCTTCTCAAACAGCCGGGCCCTGACGGAGGCCTCTATGCCGAGGTGCACCTGGCGGCCACCGTTGACCACATAGGAATAGAGCGTCGTGTTGGGAGAGATCGGGGAGGATACGGCCACGGCCGTCATCTTGTCGAGGAACACGGTGCGGAACAGGGTAAGCTCCAGGTCGAGGCCGCCATCCGCCAGAGCCCCCTTGGTACCGACCTCCCACTGGCTGCCCTCTTCGGGCCTGAGTCCCTCATTGATGCGTCCGGTGGCAGGCAAGGGCGGCGTGGAAGCTACTGCCGGCACCGTGACATAGAAATACGAACTCATCGGCGGCTTGTAGCCCCGGCTCCAGGAGGCGTGCACCGAGAGCCGCTTGTCGAAGACCTTGTTGAAGGCGATCCGAGGGGATAGCATGCCACTATAGCGCCGCTCGAACTGTGCAGGACGCGTGGGCAGCTCCGGGTTGAAGCGGTCGCTCAGCCGCAGCAGCTGTCGGCTCGACCCGAGTCCTGCCGTGAGGCTCAGGTCTTCCGGCAGTCCGAGGACCCATTCCGAGAAGATGGAATGGGTACCCGCTATGGTGTACACGTTGGAGGTCGCAGCGTTGATAACCCAGTAGGGATTAACACCGAGGACCCAGGTGGCGGAGTTGTCGGAAGGGTGCTGGCGCATGCTGTAACCCATGGTGTTGGAGATCTGTCGCTGCGCCTCGACGCCCGTCAGGCCGCGCAGGCTCGCGCCCGGCCCAAGGGCCAGCCGCACGTCGAAGACCGAACGGAAGCCGGCGTTGAGAGAGCCCTTGTCGGTCCATCCCCCCGCCGAGCTGACATCGCTATTGAAGGCGGTGCCGAAGACGGAGGTGGTCTGCGAGAGCCATGGTTTCAGCTCCTCCTGCCAGGAGGCCCCGGCCCGGAAGGTGGTGACATGGCTGTGCGCGTTCCGCTTGATGTATTCTGGGTTTCCGGAATAGTCGCCTCGCTCGAACTGGGTGATGGTCAGCTCCCCTGCCCGCTCGTCGTAACTGTCCCCGTACCCGAAATAGGCGGTCACCTTGCGCTGTTCATCGGGTTCAAAGCCGGCGACTACGTTGACGAACCGCTTATCGGATGCATTGTGAATCGTGAACCCGTCGGAACGCTGGTCGCCGTACGAGAGCAGCAGGGACGACTTCTCCCCTGCTGTGGAAAAGCGTGTGGTAGCCCTCCGGAGACCGTAGTTGCCCGCGAGCAGCTGTTGACTGACGGTCGTTGCCCCCTTCTCGGGCCGTATGGTCCCCAGGTTGACCGCACCTGCGATGGCAAGCCCATAGAGACTGCCGGCAGGGCCCTTCACGACCTCCACCCTTCCCAGGCTGGCAAAGTCGAGGTCGTCGAACGTGGTGATACCCTCCGCGTCAGTGACCACGATGCCGTTCAGATAGACCTTGTAACCCTGACCGTCGAAGTTGCTGCTGGGCCCGCGGGTGCCTCGGGTGCCGTTGCCATATCCCCGGATATTCAACTGCTGGCCGCCGCCGACGGACCTGCGGTTCATCGAGACGCCGGGCATATTCGTCTGGATGGCGTCGTCGAGGAAGAGCCCGTTCCCGCGGTTCAGCTCCCTCGCCTCCAGACGCGCGACGGAGGCCGGCTCGTAGAGCAGAGGACGTCCCTTGCGATAAGTGAGTTCCACGGCGTCGAGCGTCGTCTCACGGGTCTTCAGCAGAATATCGCCCTCGATGCGGCATTCCGTGGGCGAGATCGCGAGGGGCTCGTATCCCACATGGGTGATGCGCAGGAGCGCCCCCCCGACGCAGGGGATGGCGAAGCGGCCATCCGCATCGGTGGCAGCACGCCCTTCGCCAAGGGTGATGGATGCGCCGGGCACGGGTTTTCCTGTGACGGCATCCCGGACCTGAGCGCTGAGTCGGTCCTGGGCCGTGGCGGCAGCGCAAAAAATAAATATATGAAACGTCAAGAGACAGATTCTCGACAGCATAGTCGGCTCTTTAGGAAATGAATACAAGAATACCCCC
>RGVM01000280.1 GCA_010027295.1 Chitinophagia bacterium | reverse complement strand
GATGACGTTCTCAAGGGCGGCAGGGATGAGTATGTCGCAGTCGAGTTCGAGGGCGTCGGCGCTGCGGGGGATGTCTGTGGCGCCTGCGAAGCCCAGTATGGAACCAGTGGCTTTTCGGTGCTGGAAGACGGCGTCGACGTCGAGACCTGCCGGGTTGGAGATGGCGCCCTCGTATTCCGCGAGTCCGACGATGAGGGCTCCTGCGTCCTGGAAGAACTTGGCGCTGTGGTAGCCCACGTTTCCGAGTCCCTGTACGACAACGCGCTTGCCTTTGATGCCGGTGGCTAGGCCGATCTTGGCCATGAGGTCGGGCATGCTGCAGACCTCACGGATGCCGTAGAACACCCCGAGGCCGGTGGCTTCGCGCCTGCCGCGCACGCCGCCCTGGGTGATGGGCTTTCCGGTGACGCAGGCCATGGCATCGACCTCTCCGGGGTTCATGGCCATGTAGGTATCGAGGATCCAGGACATCTCCCGTTCTCCGGTGCCGTAGTCGGGAGCGGGCACGTCCTCACCGGGGCCGATGAACTTCTTCTTGACGAGCTCCGTGGTGTACCGGCGTGTGATGCGCTCGAGGTCGTAGGCGGTGTAGTTCCTCGGGTTGATGGCGATGCCGCCCTTGGCTCCTCCGAACGGGACGTTGACGATGGCGCACTTGTAGGTCATAAGGGCTGCCAGGGCCATGACCTCGTCGAGGTTGACCATGTCGCTGAAGCGGATGCCTCCCTTGCAGGGAAGCTTGTGCTGGGAGTGCTGCACGCGGTAAGCTTTCACCACTTCGATGCGGTCCCCAATCTTGACTGGGAAGTTCATGCGGAGCACGGAGTTGCACTGCTTGATCTGTTCGAGGGTCCCGGCGTCGAAGTTCGTGAACTTGGCCGCCTTGTCGAAGCTCCGGCATACGGCGTCGAAGAAGCTGTATTGTCCTGACATGGTTTTGGGGTTGGGTTTATGTTTTCTATATGCAAGCATCCTTGTTCAGTCCTTGTCCTTCTCGAGGCGTGTCACGCGCCTGTCGATGCGAACGAGGTAGAGCAGCAGTCCCGCCAGTATCGTGGCCATGACGGCCACCACCACGTAAATCTTCCCGTTGCTGCGCATGGCGTCGGCCATCTCCACGGTTCGGGCGTTGTCCTGGGCCCGGGCGGTCGTACTGCCAGTCAGCAGGCAGGCCAGTCCTGCCAGGAATGTGCGGATTCTTGTCATGCTTCTATTTTTTTCTCTTCGATGGACGATATACGGATCCGAAGCGATGCGATCCACACGCCGAGCAGTGTCCATCCGATGACGGCGGGGTAGAACACCGATCGCATGCGCGCATCAATATCATTGAAGTTGAGGGCGGGGTTGCCTTCCTGACCGGGATGCAGGCTCGGTAACAGCCGGGGCACGATCCAAATTGACGGGAAAAGCATCGCGTAGGCGAACACGTTGTAGACGGCCGATACCCTGGCCCTTCGCTCGGGTTCCGGCATTGAGTCGCGGAGCACGAAATAGGCCAGATAGGCCAGGATGGCCATGGCGGCGCCGATGAGTTTCGGTTCGCGCACGATGGATCCGAAGGAAGCGTATGCGGGATTGTTGGGGTCGGCCCAGGTGTAGGCGGCCCAAATGGCGCCGGTCGCATACCCGAGAAGGCCGAGCAGGATGCCGACGGTGGCGTATTCCCTGGCGCGCGTGTCATGGGACGGGTCGAGGGAGGAGAGGTAGCGTATGCTGTGTACGACGGATGCCGTGAGCAGGATCATCATAGCGAACCACATGCACACATGGTAGTACAGGTTGCGTATGGTCTCCTGCAGCTGTGGCAGTTCCGGGACGGGAAGCAGGAGGCCCCCCACCACGTCATATGCCAGGAGGATCATGCAGAGGTACTTCCACCAGGACAGGCGCATCTTAGACTCTTTGCTTGCGTTCATAACAAGAAGCGTGCAGCTTTGTTGGCGTGTACGCTCGGGCGGCGCAAAGTTAGTCGCCTTTTCTCAATCCTTCCAGAGGAAGGGGAAGAGGATGAGGGAGAGCAGGGCAACGGCCGTATCGAGCGCCAGCAGCAGCAACACCACCTCCGTAGGGGAGCTGGATGCGAAACCTTCGCCGAAGGCGGTCTTGGATAGGCGCATCAGGAGCAACAACTGCGGCAGGATGAGTGGGAACCCCAGGATGGCCATCAGCGATGCCTGCTGCAGGGCCTTGGCGGCGATGGCTGCCAGCATGGTAAAGACCAGCGACAGGCCCGCCGACCCCAGCCAGCTGATGCCTGCGAAGCGAAGCGCATCCGTCGTCGGATCGCCCATGAACGCGATGAACAAGACCAGGGATGCCGCGTTCATCAGGCTCATGAGCAAGAGGTTGTAGGCCATCTTAGCCAGGATGAACTCGGAGGGACTGACAACGGTGTGGAAGTAAAGCATGCGGCCGCGAGATTCCTGTAGGAATGCCTTGGCGACGGCATTGATGCACACGAACAGCTGGGTGACCCAGAAGAGAGCGCTCCATGTGTCGGCCTCGGGCCCCTCCATGGTGAGGTAGAGTACGAAGACGGTGGACAGGATATAGAGCAGCACGCCGTAGAAGGCGTGGCGCTGCCTCGCCTCCAGGAGCATGTCCTTGCGCATGAGCAGGATCACGGCATTCCACCTCATCTTTGCATCAAAGTTCTTTTTTCTACCCGGGAGCGCTCCCATCAGCCGAACTGCGGAAGCAGTTCCGGCATCTGGGCTCGTACAGGTCCTTCTCACCGATGAGCACCTGTTGCTCGTCCCCCGATATCCGGTGCGAATAGTGGGCGATGGCTCCGCAGCGCTGGCAGATGGCATGGAGTTTGGTCACGTAGTCTGCGATGGAAAGCAGACTTGGCATCGGGCCGAAGGGCTTCCCGGTGTAATCCATATCAAGGCCAGCCACAATCACTCGCGTGCCGCGGTTGGCAAGCGTTTCACAGACTTCTAAGACACCATCGTCGAAGAACTGGGCTTCGTCGATGCCAACCACGTCGATGTCCCTTGAGAGTTCCGGGATGCGTCCGCTGTGGTCCACGGGTATGGATTCGAACCACTTGTCGTCATGGGAGACGATGCGCTCGGCGTGGTAGCGATTGTCGAGCGATGGCTTGAAAACGGCGCCTCTGAGGTTTGCGATGCGCACGCGTTTCATCCTGCGGATAAGCTCCTCTGTCTTGCCGGAGAACATGGATCCGCATATCACCTCGATCCATCCTCCCGGGCCTTGTCGGATGTTAGGTTCTATGAACATGTTCGGGATGGATAATGGTCGTAGATTTGACAAGGGCCAACCCCGGCCGGAGGGGTGCAAATGTATCGTTTTGACATGGAAAGAGCGGAGATTCTTTCGGAGATCCTGAGGGACCAGATACGCAGCGGTGCGCCCCGGGAGAGCCTTCTTTGGACCCTCGGCATGATTCGTACGGAGATCCTCGCGATGCCTGCCTCCGCGGGTTCCCAGGCCTCCGCGATCCCAGAGAAGCCAGCCCATGAGGTTGGTGCTGATTCCGAAGGGAAGATGTTGAAGCCTGAAGGTCCCCGGCTTATCGCACCTCTGTCCGATCCTGACATGACAATTCCGTCGGAACCATCCCGGGCCCCGTCTTCCCGTCCTTCGAATCAGGCTGAAACGGCAGCGGTTCCAGCCGAGTCTCCCGCGGGACGGCTTATTCATCATGAATCGCCACTCGAGATCAACCAGAGGGTAGCGGACGGGGGTGCTTCCCTGAACGACAGGCTCCGTCAGGGTGCTCCTGAGCTGTCCGAGCGATTGATGCCGGAGGCGGTCACAGACCTTCGGAACGCCTTTGGGATCAACGATCGGTTTCGGTTGATCAACGAACTCTTCCGGGGCGACGGTACTGCCTTCGACGAGGCCGTGCATCGGTTGAACGGGATGCCGGGCCTTTCGGAGGCGCTCAGTCATATTGACCACGAGCTTTCGGTTCGGTGGGGTTGGGATACGGTCGAACCGATGGTGGACCAGCTGCGTCAGTCGGTCAGAAGGCGCTTCTCCGCAATATGACGAAGCACTGAACGGGTGGCACCCGTCCGATCCTTCACATAGGTGACATTAGCCCTGCCGATTCCATTCCGGAGTTCCGGATCCGAGAGCAGTCGCACAACCTGTGCTGTCAGGTCCTCTCCGTTCCGTATACAGATGCCTCCTCCGGAGGCGAGCAGTTGGGAGGCCTCCCGGGATCGTTCGTGCCTCGGGCCGAAGAGTACGGGAATGCCGTAGACAGCGGCTTCCAGGATATTGTGGATCCCGCTCCGGTTGAATCCTCCGCCCACATAAGCGATGGTTGCGAAGCGATATAGGCTTGACAGAAGACCGATGTTGTCCACCACCAGCACATGTGATTCTTCTATCGGTCCATTACCTTTTTCAAATTCCGTCCGGCATTCCGAGAATCTGACGCTTTTGGGGAAGGTTCCAT
>RGVM01000279.1 GCA_010027295.1 Chitinophagia bacterium | reverse complement strand
GCTCTGGGCCATCTGGTGGTTCACACTGGGCAGGCATGTCGGGGTCAATGCCTCCACCTGGCCCATCTATGTCACGCTCGGCTGGGGCGCCGGTGTCGTCATATCCTATGTCGATGCCTATGGGGGCGACGGGCGGAGCCTCGCCGAACGGGAGTATGAGAAGATGAAGTCGCGTCACGGGGGTGTGTCCTGAGATTCCTACCATCATGGCAGGCCATTTCAGCATAACCGGACAGATACATGAAGTCATCATCCACGCATACCTGTTTACGGAGTAATGCCCTCGATACCCATCTACTGAGCATGCAATTTCGGGGTATGCAGGATTCGACCTTCGCTAAATCAATTTAGGCTGCATGGGCGGTGAAAATAATGGTTCACCGGATTAACTAATATCGCTTTCCATTGTTTCTTTGCAGCCCCGATAGCGAGGGTTTTCTGACATGCCTGCAAGCGATTCCCCAGTGTTCGTTAGACCTCCCTTCTGCTCGATCCGGTACCGGCATGCGACATTCCAGGATTCCACCTCTTTCCTTCATAACCAAACAAACCCACTGTATGCGCACTGAACTCAAGGGGCCTAGGAAGGCACATGCGCTGTTGCTGACGGCCCTGCTCGGGCTGGTCTCGTTGGCGGCCGGCGCTCAGGTATCGATCACGGGTCGGGTGACCGGCCGCAACGGCGAGGGCCTTCCGGGCATCTCCGTCATCGTCCGAGGCCAGGGTGTAGGCACCATGACCGACGGCAGCGGCAACTACGCCCTCTCCGCCTCCCTGCCGAACGGCAACCAGGTCATCGACTTCACGGGTACGGGCTACAAGCCTGCCGAGGCCTCCGTCAACGTGACCGCGGGCACGGCATCCTACCGAGTGGATGCGAAGCTCGATTCCGACGCGCTCGGCCTGGAGGAGGTCGTGGTTACGGGTACGTCGCTCGGAACCACCAAGAAGCAGCTCGGCAACTTCATCGCGACGGTGAAGAGTGACGTGCTGACGAGGTCGGGCTCCCCCAACGTGCTGGCGGCCCTCCAGGGCAAGACGCCCGGTGCGCAGATCATCCAGAACACGGGCGACCCCGGCGGCAGCATCAGCGTCAGGCTGCGCGGCGTGAGTACGATCAGCTCCTCCAGCGAGCCGCTCTACATCATCGACGGCACCATCGTCAGCAACAGCGCGCGACGGGTCACCAACACGCAGTCCGACTACGGAGGCTTCATCTCCCCGGCGCCCAACCGTCTCGTCGACATCAACCCCGCCGACATCGAGCGCATCGAGGTCCTCAACGGCGCCGCCGCCGCCGCTATCTATGGAAGCCGTGCCAACGCGGGCGTCGTGCAGATATTCACCAAGCGTGGCAGCACCGGCGCCCCGGTCGTGAACGTCAGCACCAACGTCATGGTCAGCCAGCTCCGAAAGGGCGTCGGCTACAACAGCGCCCCCACCAAGTTCGGCGGACCCACCGACGGTCCCCTGGCCCAGACGCAGGACATCCTGACGCTCGCCTGGCCCGGCACTACCTCCGTGACGCGCTACAACTACTGGGACTACATCTTCCAGAACGCCGTCGGAACCGACAACAACGTATCCGTCCGCGGCGGGAAGGACAAGACCAAGTACTTCGCCTCCGCCTCCTACCTGTCGAACCAGGGCATCATCAAGAACACCGACTTCAAGCGCTTCGGATTCCGCATGAACCTCGACCAGGAGCTGGCGAAGTGGGCGAGCCTGAACATCGGACTCAACTACATCAACTCCCGCGCCAACGAGAGACCCGATGGCAACTCCTTCTACTCGCCCATCAACAGCGTCACCATCATCGGCAACTTCCATGACATCTGGAAGCGCGACAACAACGGCAACCTCCTGGCCGTCGGCGAACGCGGCCGCGTGAACCCCGTATCTGTGATAGAGGACATCCAGCAGGCGCAGGAGACCAACCGCATCATCTCCTCCATGGGCCTCAAGCTCAAGCCCTTCCGCGACTTCACGGTCGACTACACGATGGGCATCGACAACCTCTCGCAGAACGGTCAGACCTACATCCCTCCCTTCGCCTACAACGCGAGCCCCGGCTTCTGGGGCGGCGGCCTCACGCTCGACCCCACCCTCAACGGCTATGCGAGCACCGGCAGCAACCAGCAGTTCCTGATCAACCACGAACTCAACGGCACGCTCAACAAGCGCATCGGCAAGGACATCGTCAGCACCACGCAGCTCGGCTACTCCGTGCAGTACGAGCGCGGTCTCTACGCGATGCTCCAGGGCCGCGGCATGGCCCCGCTGGTACGCACCGTGCAGGGGGCCAGCACCGTACTGCCCGGCTCCGACGAGCGCAGCGAGATCTCGATCACGGGCACCTACCTGCAGCAGAACTTCAAGTTCCGCAACAAGCTCTTCCTCACAGGTGCCGTGCGGATGGACGGCTCCTCCGTCTTCGGCGTGGAGCAGCGCAACCAGACATACCTCAAGTTCAGCGGCAGCTATGTTGTCAGCGACGAGGATTTCTGGAAGAAGAGCGTCGGTTCCTGGTGGGACTACCTGAAGATCCGCGCCGCCTACGGCGAGAGCGGCAACCTCACGGGCATCGGTGCCTATTCGCGCTTCAACATCTACCAGGCCTCTCCGCTGGTGGGCCGCACCTCGCTCATCAGCCCGGGCCAGCTCGCCAACGAGAACGTGAAGCCGGAGACGCAGAAGGAGGTGGAGATCGGCGCCGACATGTCCTTTGTCAAGGGCCGCGTGAACCTCACCGTCAACGTGTATGACAAGAAGGTGGAGGACCTGCTGATCAGCCGGTTCATCAACCCCACGCAGGGATACACCAGCCTGCTCGGCAACGTCGGCTCGCTGACGAACAAGGGCTTCGAGGTCGCCCTCGGCCTGGTACCCGTGCAGACGAAGGACCTCACCTGGAACGTCGACATCATCTACAACCGCAACCGCAACAAGGTCGTCAACACCCCGCAGGGCCTGATCCAGTACGGCCTACCGGCCGGCAGCGTATCCCTCCTGCCCGGCTACGGTGTAGGCGTCTTCTACGGGTTCTTCTTCGCCCGCGACAACAACGGCAACGAGCTCAAGAACAGCGCCGGCATCCCTCTGCAGGAGCGCGGTACGCAGACCACGCCCTCTACCTACACGACGACCCGAGACGCGGCCGGACTCCCCACAGGCACCCCGCTCCGCAAGGTCATCGGCGACCCGAACCCCGACTGGACGGGCACCCTCACCAACACCGTCAGCTGGAAGCGGCTCTACTTCCGCATGCAGATGGATGCCATTCAGGGCTTCGAGGTCTTCAACGCCGACTTCCGCACCCGCCAGGGCGTGGGCAACGGCAAGGAGTTCGCCGAGAAGGAACACCTCGGCCAGATCCCCCGCGGATACATCTCCACCATCTACGCCATCGAGGAGTGGAGGATCGACGACGGAAGCTTCGTGAAGCTCCGCGAGCTCTCGCTCAGCTACGACTTCGGCAGGGTCAACAAGTCCATCAGCGGCCTCACCCTCACGGCCTCCGGAAGAAACCTCTACAGCTGGGATTCGTACCGCGGCTTCGACCCCGAGACCAACGCAGGCGGCGGCAGCACCCTGGCCCGCGGCATCGACTTCGGCAACGTCCCCATCCCGCGGACCTTCGCCCTGACCCTCAACGCGAAATTCTGATCGACCACCTCAAAACAGAAGAAGCATGAGAACGAAACATACATGGACCCTGCTCGTGGCGATGGCCGCCCTGATGGCGACCGGCTGCAAGAAGGACTATTCCAACCCGAACGACGCCACACTGGACCAGACGCTGAGCTCACCCGTGGGACTCACGGGCGTGGCCGTCGGCATCCAGAAGCTCTATGCCAACAGCCGCGCCGGCAGCCTCTACAACCTCGTCTGCGCGAATGGTTTTTCGACCTTCGAACTGAGCAACCGCAACACGGGCAACGTGGATGAGACCAACCTCTTCAACGGCGGCCAGGCGGTAGACGGAAACAATTCCGTCCTGGGCAACCTCTGGGCGACCAATATGAAGGTCATCTTCGACGCCAACAACGTCATCAACAACGCCGAGAAGCTGGGTGACAAGGCCTATGCCTCCGGCCTCATCGGATATGCGTCGATCTTCAAGGCCCTGGCCCTGGGCTCGCTCGCCGAGTTCTGGGAGCAGGTGCCCGACACCGTCGGCATCGGCATCCAGCCCAAGTTCGTCCCGCGCAGCGAAGGCTACGCCCGCGCCATCGCCGCCCTGAACAAGGCGCTGGCCGCCGTCACGGCCAATGCGCCCAGCGCCGACTTCCTCGGCCGCATCCCCGCCGGCTTCGAGATCCCCAACACCATCCAGGCCCTGCGCGCCCGGTATTACGGTTTCGCCGACAACCACGCCGCTGCCCTGGCCGCAGCCGGCGCCGTCACGCTGACCGTCAGGAGTGAGATGCGTTTCGACGCC
>RGVM01000278.1 GCA_010027295.1 Chitinophagia bacterium | reverse complement strand
CCTCCCGGGCACCGGTATTCTCCTCGACTTCAGCGAAAGGATCATCTGCGCGGCGCTCCTGTCGGAGATGGAGATGATTGCATCCATGTGTGGCTTCATTTTCAGCCAGTGGTCCAGGGACCTCAGTACGCTTTCCTGGCTGAAGTCGACATGGGCGAGGAGTCTGTTGTCGAAACGGATGCCATGCCTGTCGAGGGCCTTTCGGTAGCCCGCCAGTCGGGCCTGAGAGATCGACAGTTCCTTCGGTCCCAGTAGCATGGCGATACGGCGGCATCCCTTCCCGATGAGGTATTCGGCGGCCTCCTCGCCGCCTTTCTCGTCGTCGGCAAGGATCTTGGCGAGGGGCAGGTCCATCGATACCCGGTAGAACTGCACGATGGGTATGCGTCTGCCCATGTGTACCCTTAGGTGCTCGTAGGTGTTGGTGTGCACGCTGTGGCAGATCAGCAGTCCGTCGATCATGTCGTTCATCAGCGCCTGTATGTTCGCGATCTCCGTCTCGTGGCTCTCGTTGGATGTGCAGATGATCACCCGGTAGCCCGCCAGGGCCGCCACCTCCTGGATGCCGCTGAGCATCGTGGAGAAGATGGTCGTCTCCAGGCTCGGGATGATCACGCCCAGGATATGCGTGGCCTTGTTGACGAGGCTCTGGGCGAGGATGTTGGGGCGGTAGTTCATGGAGGCCGCCAGTTCCTTGATCAGCGCCCTTGTGTCATCGTTGATGTCGGGCCTGTCGTTCAGCGCCCGTGAGACGGTGGCGGTCGACACGCCCGCCGCCACCGCGATGTCGCGCAGTGAGGTCTGGCCGCCGCCCCTGGACCGCGACGCCGATTTCTTGAGGTTCCTGCGGTCCGTGATGAAATGATAGTTGCAGTCTTTGCAGACATACCGCTGCCGTTCGCGGATGATGCCCGCCCTGAGCACCTTCTCGGCCTTGTTGCACTTGGGACATTTCACGCGCGGCATCGCCTGTGTGTTTGATGTAGGACCTGACGGGTTCCCGGGGTCGTGTACGGCTGAGAGGCCGGCCGTGCCCTCCCCCGACGGGAAATCAAGGGTAACGGATTTGCGCCGCCCAAAAAAATCTATCTATCGGTTACGATGACGGAAACGTTACCGATAGATAAACCACCCTCCCCCGGGGAGGCGCCTGTTTCGGGGTGGGTCATTTCCGTATAAGTTCGGCCATCAAATCTTATCGTATGGGAAAATACATTTTCTGGTGTGCCAGTCTGCTCATGCTGCAATCCGTCCTCGGCGTCGCGGTCGCGCAGACGATGCGTGTGACGGGGAAGGTGGTCACAGCGGAGGGCAGGCCCGTCGAGAAGGCGACCATCACCGTGCGGCAGACGGGCAAGGTCGCGTTGACGGACGCGTCGGGAGACTTCGTCGTCGATGCGGAACGCTCGTCGAGCCTGCAGGTCACGGCCGTCGGCTTCAAGCCCATGGAGCTCGTCGTCACATCGGGTACGCTGTCCGTGACACTGGAGTCGCAGCAGGAGACGCTGGACCAGGTCGTCGTCGTCGGCTACAGCCGCCAGAAGAAGGTGAACCTCACCGGGGCCGTCTCCGTCGTCAGCGGCACAGAGATCGTGAAGCGGCCCGTCTTCAACACGGCCGTGGCCCTGCAGGGGGCACTCCCCGGCGTCACCGTCTCGCAGTTCAACGGCATACCCGGCGCGGGCGCCGAGATCCGCATCCGCGGCATCGGAACATTGGGCAACAACAACCCGCTGGTGCTCATCGACGGCGTCGTGGCGGCCTTCGGAGACATAGACCCCAACAACATCGAATCCATCTCGGTCCTCAAGGATGCCGCCTCCGCCTCCATCTATGGTTCGCGGGCGGCCGCGGGCGTCATACTCATCACATCCAAGAGGGGCAGGTCGGGACAGATGAAGGTGGACTACGACGCCTTCGTCGGTGTCCAGCAGCCGGTCGACCGTCCGAAGTACCTCAACGCCGAGGGCTTCATGCGGATGTACAACGAGGCGTTGACGAACGAGGGCGCAGCGCCGAAGTTCACGGACGACTACATCAACAGCTATATGGCCAACAGCGCCAAGGACCCCGACCACTATCCCAACACCGACTGGCAGAAGGCGACCTTCACGAGCGGCCTGCAGCAACAGCACAACATCACCCTCAGCGGCGGCAACGACCGCATCCGGCTGCTCAGCGCGGCCAACTACATGGAGCAGAACGGCATCGTCTACAACTCGGGGTTCAAGAGGTACAGCCTGCGGCTGAACGCCGACTTCAAGGCATCCGAAAAACTGAACTTCCAGTTCGACATCAACATGCGGCGGGAGAATACGACCCTTCCCAGCGTGGGCTATGGCGAGCTGTTCCGCCAGGTCTACCGCGTGCCGCCCATATATGCGGCGCAGTTCTCCGACGGCTCCTGGGGCCCCGGATGGGAAGGTGGCAATCCCCTTGCCTATTCCCGCGCGGGCGGCTTCAACAGCACCATCGGCAATACCGTGCTGATGAACATACAGGCCAACTACTCGCCGGTCAAGGGACTCAACCTGAACTTCAACTACGCCCCGAGGTTCTATTCCGACTTCGTCAGCAACAATTCGAAACGAATCGAATACTACAACTTCGACACCAAGGCGCTGCTCTTCGCCAACCCCAACAAGAACACGCTGTCGAACTCGCACACCAACACCCTGAACAATTACCTGAAGGTCCAGGCCAACTATAACAAGTCGGTCGGCTTCATGGACATCGACGTCATCGCGGGTGCGGAGCAGACCGACAACCGCAACCAGGGCTTCTCCGCCTCGCGCGAGCTCACCCTCTTCCCCGACCTCGTCCAGCTGAACGCCTATCCGGCCCTCAACCAGAACCTCAGCGGCGACGCATCTTCCTGGGCCCTGCGGTCCCTCTTCGGCAGGGTCAACCTCGCCGCCAGCAACAAGTACCTGCTCGAGTTGAACGCGCGATACGACGGGTCGTCGAGGTTCGCGCCCGACTACAAGCGCTTCGGCTTCTTCCCGTCCCTCTCCGCGGGATGGATCGTCTCCAAGGAGAAGTTCATGAGCGGGGTCGACTGGCTCTCGTTCCTGAAGCTCAGGGCCTCCTGGGGCTTCCTGGGCAATCAGAACATCGGCGACTATCCCTACATCTCGGCCTTCACGATCGGACAGGGCGTCTTCAACGGGAACATCGTGAGTTCGGCGGCACAGACGGTCGTCGCCAACCGGAAGATATCCTGGGAGAGCACAAGGGTCCTGAATTACGGATTGAATGCGAACTTCCTGCGCAACAAGCTGTCCCTCGAGTTCGACTACTATGTCAAGAACACCGACGACATCCTGCTGACGCTGCCCATCCCGTCCATCACGGGTCTGACCGCCGGCGTCCAGAACGCGGGTAGCGTGGAGAACAAGGGGTGGGACCTGCAGATCGGATACAACGACGATATCGGCAAGGATTTCAAATTCGGCTTCACCGGCGTGCTGTCGGATGTGCGCAACAAGGTTCTCGACCTGAAGGGCACGGGGCCCTACATCTCCGGCTTCCAGGTCACCAACGTGGGCCAGGAGATCGGCGCCCTGTACGGTCTGCAGGCCAACGGCCTCTTCCAGACGGCGGCCGACCTGACAGGCGCTCCGACCCAGTTCGGCACCGTCAAGCCCGGGGACATCCGTTACGTCGACCAGAACAAGGACGGCGTCATAAACGCCAACGACCGCGTGGTCATCGGAAGCCGCATCCCCCGATACACCTACAGCGGCAACTTCCTGCTGGAGTACAAGGGCATCGAAGTGACCCTCTTCTTCCAGGGCGTCGGCAAGTACAACGGCCTGCAGATCCAGGATGCCGCCTGGGCCTTCTTCAACGCCGGCAGCGTGCGAGACATCCACCTCGACCGGTGGAGTCCCACCAAGACGGCCGAACAGAACGCCGCCGCCACCTACCCCAGGTTCTTCATCTCACAGACCAACAACCAGCAGACTTCCAGCTACTGGGTCGACGATGCGTCCTTCCTGAAGCTGAAGACCGTCTATATCGGGTACTCTCTCCCCCGCTCCATGCTTAAGCGGACGCCGTTCTCGCTTTTCAAGGTCTATGTGAGCGGGCAGAACGTGAAATCCTGGGACAAGGTCCCCGGCTACGACCCCGAGGCTCCGCTGGGCAACCCCTTCAACTATCCCCAGGTGTCCTCCTTCGTGGGAGGGGTCAAAGTCAGTCTGAAATAAACGCATCAAACCCATTGATATGAAGAAGGCTTACATTCTCATATGCATCGTTTCGGCGGTCCTGTCGGCCGGATGCACCAAGAACTACCTGGACAGGTTCCCCGAGGACCAGCCCAGCAGCGCCACCTACTACACCACGGCCGACCAGCTGACGCTGGCCGTCAACTCCGCCTACAACAACCTCTCCTACCAACAGGACGGATACCCGTACCAGATGCAGCTTGAATGCACATCCGATGTGATGTGGCAGCGTCCCAC
>RGVM01000277.1 GCA_010027295.1 Chitinophagia bacterium | reverse complement strand
ACGATGCCGAAGACGGCCCCCCAGAAATGCGCGTTGTGGCCGATATTGTCGTGCCCCCGGCGGGCAAGGTGGTAGGAGAGGGCGAGGTAGAGGAAGCCGAAGACCCATCCCGGGATGTCGAAGGGGATGAAGAAGAAGCGTATCGGCATCGTGGGTACGATGGTGATCGCCGAGTAGATGACGGCCGAGACGGCGCCCGATGCGCCCAGGGCGCGGTAGTAGGGGTCGCGCCGATGCAGGAAGTAGTCGGGCAGGCATGAGAAGACGAGCGACATCAGATACAGCAGCGCGAACATCATCCGACCCCTCTCATCGAACAGTGCGGGCAGCAGCACCTCCTCCAGCACACCGCCGAAGGAATACAGCGAGATCATGTTGAAGAAGAGGTGCATGAAGTCGGCATGCACCATCCCGCCCGTGAGGAAACGGTAGTGCTGCCCTTCCCGTGCCGCCATGAACGGCCAGAACAGCAGGTTCTCCCGGAGATCCTCCCGGTTGAAGGCCATCACGGATAGGACGCCCGTGCAGAGGATGATGGTCAGCGTGATGCTCATGTGGAGTGTTTTCGGATGCGGTTGTCAGCGCTCAGCGGTGGTGGTACTTCTCGTTGCGGAGGATGGTGCAGGCGCGGTACAGCTGCTCCGCCAGGATCAGCCGTACGAGCTGGTGGGGGAAGGTGAGGCGCGACAGGCTCCAGACCGTGTCGGCCCGCTTCAGCACACTCCCGTCGATGCCGAAGGCGCCTCCGATCAGGAACACGACCCGCCTGGCACCCCCTCCGGCCCGGGCGCCCAGGAATGCCGCCAGACCTTCCGAGTCCATCTGCACCCCCTGTTCGTCCAGCGCCACCAGATGGTCCTCGGGTCGCAGCCATTCGAGGATGGTGCGGCCCTCGGCCGCCTTCAGGTCTGCCGCACTCAGCATGCCCGCATGCTTCGGAACAGGGATGATATGCCACTCCAGCGGGAAGTAATGGCGCGACCTCCCGGTGAAGTCCTCCACACCCTCGCGCACATAGGGCTCGTGCCGCTTCCCGACCGCCCAGACCTGCAATTTCATGATGCGGGCTTTGCCTGCAAGGTACGCCAGCCCTGGATGCGTACGGCCGGGAGCGCCTCGGGGGAATTCCTTACTTTTCAGGAAACAAGGGAACCATGTTGCGCATACTCATCCTGCTCCTGTTCAGCACTTCTGGCCTCATGTCCCAGCCATTGCCCTCCATCGCCGAGAAGACGAAGGGCTTGCAGCGCATGGAAGGCCTGTTCCCATTGTACTGGGACATGGCCCAGGGCCGCCTCTGGATGGAGGCGCCGACATCCGATGCCGAGTTCCTATACGTGACGTCCCTGCCCGCCGGACTGGGGTCCAATGACATCGGTCTCGACCGCGGCCTCCTGGGGGGCGGTCGCGTCGTGAAGCTCTCCCGCGTGGGTCGGAAACTCCTGCTGGTGCAGCCCAACTACGACTACCGCGCCGTCACGGCCGACCCCAACGAACGCAGGGCTGTCGAACAATCCTTCGCACAGTCCGTGCTCTGGGGCTTCAGCATAGAAGCGGAGACGGAGGGTCGCTGCCTCGTGGAGCTCACCGACTTCCTCACCCGTGACGCCATGCAGGCCGCCAACCGCATCCGAAAGGCCCAGCAGGGCAGCTACGCGCCCGACAGGACACGCTCCGCCATCCACATGCCCGCCACGCGCAACTTCCCCTTCAATACCGAGATGGAGGCCGTCGTCACCCTCGTCAACACAGACGGCACGACAGGCCCCTTCGTGAACACGGTCACACCCTCCCCGGAGGCCATCACCCTCCGCATGCACCATTCCTTCGTGCGACTGCCCGAGCCCGGCTTCCGTCCACGCACGCTCGACGCCCGCTCCGGCTTCAACGACGTCTCATATTTCGACTATGCCACACCGGTGTCGGAACCGATAGAGAAACGCCTCGCCGTACGGCACCGCTTGCAGAAGAAAGACCCCTCCCAGTCCTTCGGGGACCCCGTGAAGCCCATCGTCTACTGGCTGGACAACGGGACGCCCGAACCCATACGGACCGCCCTCCTCAACGGCGCCAGATGGTGGAACCAGGCTTTCGAGGCCGCCGGCTACCGGAACGCCTTCCAGGTACGCGTGCTGCCCGACTCCGCCGACCCTATGGACATTCGCTACAACATGATCAACTGGGTGCACCGCTCCACCCGGGGATGGAGCTACGGTGCCTCCGTCGTCGACCCCCGCACCGGCGAGATCATCAAGGGGCAGGTCTCCCTCGGCTCCCTGAGGGTGCGTCAGGACTACCTCATCGCGCAGGGCCTCCTCTCACCCTTCGAGAAGGGCGTGCCGGCCGACGACCCCATGCTCAAGATGGCCCTGGAACGGCTCGAGCAGCTGGCCGCCCACGAAGTGGGGCACACCCTCGGCCTGATGCACAACTACGCCTCCAGCGTCAACGACAGGGCCAGTGTCATGGACTATCCCCATCCGCTCGTCAGGCTCGGGACCGATGGCCATATCGACCTCTCCAACGCCTATGGAAAGGGCATAGGGGACTGGGACAGGATCGCCATCCGCTGGGGGTATGCCGACTTCCAGGCCGGTACGGATGAAAGCGACACCCTCGACGCCATCCTGCAGCATGGCATCCGTAAGGGGATGCTCTTCATCAGCGACAGGGATGCCCGTGCCGCCGGCGGATCTCACCCCTCAGCCCACCTATGGGACAACGGAAAGGATGCCGTCGGGGAACTCGCAGAGGTCATGAAGGTGCGTCGCAAGGCACTCGACCGCTTCGGGTGGAACAGCATCCGGTCCGGCATGCCTGCCGCCATGCTGGAGGACGTGCTCGTCCCGGTATACCTCTACCACCGCTACCAGCTCGAGGCCGTCACCAAGCTCGTGGGAGGCGCCGACTACGCCTACGCACTGCGTGGCGACGGCCAGCCATCCCTCCGCATACTGCCCCGCCGGGAACAGTTGCGCGCCCTCGACGCGGTACTCGCCACCGTCACGCCCGAAGAACTCGTCGTGCCCGACCGCATCGCAGACCTCATCCCCCCGCGACCGGCCAACTACGAGTACACGCGGGAGCTCTTCCGCAGGCGGTCCGGACTCGGTTTCGATGCCCTCACACCTGCCGAGTCGGCCGCCGACATGCCGCTCTCCTTCCTCTTCCATCCCGAAAGGCTCAGCCGGATGGCACAGCAGGAACCCCGCGGCGGACTCGGCGTCATGGAGATGTGCAGCCGCATCCTCGATGCCACCTGGAAGGCCCCCCGTCGTGCCGGAACCCTGAAACTCGTGCAGCAGCAGACGGAACAACTCGTCCTCACCTACCTGCTCGCCGCCTCGGTCGATGACCAACTCTCATTCGAGGCCCGTGCGGCCGTGACGGACGCCCTGGCAAAACTCAAGGCCTTCGTTGCGAAGGCTTCCGCCTCCGCCGCAAACACCTCCTATGCAGCCCACCTACGCCTCGCCATGGAACGGATGAAATCGCCCGAAAAGGCCAAGTCCACTCAGCACGCCGCCCCGCCCCCCGGTGCCCCCATCGGATGCTGGTGAGGAAGCGGAGGTTTCACATTTGTTTCACATCCCTGACGGTGGAATCCGTCTTTTTCGAACGTCATTTACATATCACAAAAACATCCGAGACATGAGACAACACATTTCCGCCATCCTCATCTCTGTCAGCGTCATCGTCACGGCCCTCATACTCGCAGGGGCTTACAAATACAAGTATAGGTCCGCCGAAGAGATATCGGTGGTAGGGCTCGCCGAAGTCGACTTCACCAGCGACCTCATCGTCTGGCAGGGCAACTTCGATCGCAAGAGCCTCGATATCCGCGACGCCTACTCCAGCCTCAAACGCGACGAACAGGCCATTCGCGCCTACCTCGTCGGGAAGGGCATCCCGGATACAGCCATCGTTTTCTCCGCCGTCAGCATCAACAAGGAGTTCGACCAGCGCAGCGACGCCCGCGGCAACTCCTTCTCCGAATTCTCGGGGTACCGCCTTTCGCAAGGCGTCAAGATCCAGTCGATGGATATGACCCGTGTGGAAACGGTCTCCCGTGAAGTCACCGAACTGATCGAGAAAGGCATCGAATTCGCATCGCAGGAGCCCATGTACTTCTACACCAAACTGTCCACCATCAAGATGGATCTGCTCGCAAAGGCATCCGAAGATGCCAAGACCCGGGCCGAAACTATTGCCAAGAGCGTGGGAAGCAAGATCGACAGGCTCAACAAGGCCAATATGGGCGTCTTCCAGATCACGGGAAAGAACAGTGACGAGGACTATAGTTACGGCGGGGTTTTCAACACACGTGACAAGTTCAAGACAGCCAGCATCACCATTCGGATGGACTACAGGCTCAAGTGACCGATCTCACGGCCCCGGACGGATTTCTCCCGCCCGGGGCTTACTTTTGCCGCAAACTTCCGACATGTCTGAAACCGTCATTGAACTCG
>RGVM01000276.1 GCA_010027295.1 Chitinophagia bacterium | reverse complement strand
GTCGATGAGGATCTGGCCTTCTGTGGCATCGTGGAAGCGGGGCAGCAGGTCGGCAAGGGTCGACTTGCCGGCCCCCGAAGAGCCCACCAATGCCAGGGTGGTACCCTTGGGAATGCGGAGGTCTATGTTTTTCAGGATCGGTGTGCCCTGATGGCTGAAGGATACGTTACGGAATTCGATGGCTTCCCGGAACCCGGTGAGGGGCAGTGGCGAGGGCAGGTCGCGTACCGTCTCGGGCTCCCCGATGAGGTGACGTATTCTCTCAATGCTGGCGGCTCCCCTGCGGATATTGTAGGATGCCGTGCTGAGGGCCTTTAGGGGGTTGATGACTTGTGTGAAGATGGCGATATAGGTGAGGAAGTCGGTTGCGGGCAGTGCAAACCGATCGCTTAGCACGAGCCTGCCTCCGTAGAATAGCACGCAGCATACTGCCATCACGCCCAGTGATTCGGAGACGGGCGATGCAAGGTCCCGGCGCCGGTTGGCCCGGTTCTTCAACGCCAGCAGGGCCCTGTTCTCTGCCTCGAACTTCACAAGCTGGTGGGCTTCGGCGTTGAAGGCCTTCAGGACCCGTATGCCTCCTAGCGTCTCTTCTATCGTGCTGAGGATGTCACCGAGCTTCTCCTGCACGCGGGTCGACACCTTCTTCAGCGAGCGACCGATGCGGCCGATGACGAGGCCGGCGACAGGGAGGAAAACCAGCAGGAACAGGGAGAGCTCCGGACTGAGGCTTACCATCGCGAACAGGTAGAAACCGATCAGGATGGGCTCGCGCAGAAATGTCTCCAGGAAACTGATGGTCGAGAACTCGACGTCTTGCAGGTCGTTCGTCAGCCGGCTCATGACCTCGCCCTTCCGCTGTTCGCTGAAGAAGCCCACCGGAAGGTGCAGGACCTTGCGGAACATGTCCAACCTCATCTCGTTGAGTATGCGGTTGCGGATAGGCGCCAGCAAATACATAGACAGGTAGAGGAAGAGGTTCTTCAACAGGATGGCCGTCATGAGGATGCCGCAGATCAGTCCCAACGCCCTGATGCGACCGTCGGGCGTGAGCAGCATTTCGGTCAGGTACTTGTCCAGGCCTGGTACGAGGCCTCCCGGACTGAGTCGCGAGCCTGCCGGCGCGATCGTTTCGCCAACGCCGAAGATGAGTGCCAGAAAGGGGGACAACAGTGCCAGTGAGACGGTCGAGAAGAAGGCCGACAGGAGGTTGACGAGGCCGTAGGCAGCCACCATGCCCGACTGTTTCCGGACATAGGAGAAGATAATCCGCAGGCTCTTCATGAAAGGGGGGATGGTCCTTTTGGACGAATGGGGCCAAAAGTAACTAATTTCACCTCCGAAACCCATCGCCATGCAGGAAGGCAAACGACAGAAACAGGTGGCCGGCGTCATCCTGGAAGAATTGAACGAGATCTTTCAGCGTCTGGGTCTGACCATGATGGACGGCGGAATGGTGTCCATCTCCTCCGTCAAGATCACCCCCGACCTCCTGGAGGCCCGGATATACCTGAGTCTATTCCAGGTGGCGGATGCCGCACATGCCTTCACAAGAATCGAGGCCCGGGCGGCCGACATCAAGCGGGAGCTCTCCATACGCGTGAGGCGGCAACTCCGTCGGATTCCGGAGCTGCGCTTCTTCCGAGACGACACCCTCGACCATGTCTTCCGAATGGAGGATATCTTCCGTCAGATCCAGGAGGAGAAAAAGCCCTGATCCGCATGCGCCTCCGTTTCGCGTGGCGGTACTTAAGGGCCGGGAAGTCCACGCAGGCCATCAACATCATCGCCTGGGTGAGCGTGGTCGCCATCATGGTGGGAACGGCCTCTCTCATCGTCATCCTGAGCGCCTTCAACGGCTTCGAGGGGCTCGTGCGTTCGCTCTATGGCGCCTACTATGCCGATATCCGTATCGAGCCGTCAACAGAGAGGCTGATGCGGCCCGACTCCGTCCGGCTTCAGAAACTCAGGGCCCAGCCCTTCGTGAAAGCTGTATGCGAGGTGGTTGAGCAGAAAGGCATGCTGCGAAACGGGGAGTACCAAGTGTTCGTACAGGTGAAGGGTGTCGATGCGCATTACCCCGATGTGTCCGGACTGCCGGCGAAACTCATACGAGGCAGCTACGGCACCGGGACGGCCGAGCGGCCCCAGGCTGTGCTTGGCGCAGGCGTGGAGAATGCCATCGGTGTGCTGTCCGACAGGAGCCTTACTTCCGTGACCCTCTACATGCCCCGGGCGGGGGTCACCGACCTCACCGACCCCATGGCCGCCCTCAGTCAGGGGGAAGTGATGCCGGTGGGCAGTTTCGCCATCCAGCCGGAGTTCGACAACAAGGTGATTGTGACCGATATCGGCTATGTCAGGAGCCACATGTCCTTGTCCGATGGCCAGTGTACCGCCTATGAAGTATCTCTGAAAAAGGGTGTGGACGCGGAATCCGTGAAGCGGTCACTCGTGGAAATACTGGGCGATGGCTACCGGGTACTGGACCGATACGAGCAGAACCGCAGCCTCTACTCAACCATCCGACTCGAGAAATGGGCCATTTACGCCATCTTCTCGCTGATCCTGCTCGTGGCCGCATTCAACATGATCGGCTCGCTCAGTATGCTTGTGCTTGAGAAGCGGAAGGACATCCAGGTATTGGGGGCGATGGGTGCCGATTCCCGGCTTGTCAGGGGGATCTTCCTAACCGAAGGCTTGCTGCTTGCCGCCATTGGAACGGCCATCGGTATGATACTGGCTTTGACACTCTGCCTACTGCAGCAGCATTACGGCATCGTAGCACTGGAGGGGAGGACCTTCCTGATTGACAGGTATCCTGTCGACCTTCGTTTCCAGGATTTCCTGCTCGTGGGTGGGACCGCACTCAGCATCGGTGTCTTTGCTTCCTGGTTTCCGGCATCTGGGGCGGCCCGTCAGCCGCTGGATTTGCGCAACTGAGGCTACTGGACTTACCAGTCACCCAGCGTTTCGGGCAGCTGGGCGAGGGCCCGCTGCAGTTGTTCGTCACTGGGGGCGATGCCATGCCAGCCGTGGTCGTCCTCCATGAAGTCGACGCCGGCCCCCATCTTCGTATGCATGAGGATGGCCACAGGCCTGCCCTGACGGGTCCGGGATTGGGCTTCTTCCAATCCCCGGAGGACATCCTCCATATCGTTACCCTGCATGTCTAGGGTGGTCCATCCGAAGGCTTGGAATTTGGCCCGGAGGTCACCCAGAGACATCACTTTCTCGGTCGGTCCGTCGATCTGCTGACCGTTCCAGTCGACCGTGGCAACCAGGTTGTCGATCCGGTGATGGGCGGCGAAGAGGACAGCCTCCCATATCTGGCCCTCTTGCAGTTCCCCGTCGCCATGCAGGGAATAGACCAGCCCGTCGTCGCCGTCAATCCGCTTGGCGAACGCGATACCGGCAGCCACACTCAGACCTTGTCCCAGGGAGCCGCTTGCGATTCGTACGCCCGGAAGGTGCTCGTGGGTGGCAGGGTGTCCCTGCAGACGGCTGTCTATTCGGCGGAACGTGGACAGCTCGCTCACCGGGAAGTAGCCGGAACGTGCCAGCACAGAGTATAAAAGGGGGGAAATATGCCCGTTGGACAGGATGAAGGCGTCTTCGCCCCTTGCCTCCATCTGGAAGGCGGGGTTATGGCGCATCACCTTGAAATACAAGGCGGTGAGGAAGTCGGCACAACCGAGGGACCCGCCGGGGTGGCCGCTCTGAGCGGCATGGACCATGCGGAGGATGTCTCGGCGGACCTGGCAGGCGGTGGCTTCGAGCATTGATGGCATGCAGAATAACTTATGTACTTGGAGTGGCAAATCTATGCATTATTCATGGCAGGCGACGAAGTGTCTGGACGCATATCGCTGCATCCGACGGCCAGGTGAACACTTGTACGTTGAAGTTTGAATGAATTATTCTCAATCAATGCAATAAAAACCGAACAATTCTTGTTATTCTTGTGCTGAATTATCCTCCGTGCCCCAGGCTCAACCGTGAAAACGGTTATACGTCCCGGGTATCTCCCGGACTGGGCCCCTAGAACACAAACAAGGATGCATGGATAAGATTCTGTTGGGATCAGCCCTCTCTTTCTTCATCACATACATGTCCATCCCGATTATCATTACCGTGTCGGAATGGAAGAAGTTATTCGACGCGCCTGATGCGAGGAAGCTTCATAATGTCCCGATATCATCCCTCGGGGGGCTTGGCATATTCGCAGGCGTCACCGTGGCGATTCTGCTTTCCATCCCCTTCGGCAATGCGCCCGAGTTCCAATACTTCGTAGCCTCCGCACTGGTGATCTTCTTTTTGGGTATGAAGGACGATATCCTGGTCCTTACCCCCATCAAGAAGCTCCTTGGCCAGTTCATAGCCGCCTTCATCATCATGCAGAAAGGCGGCATCAAGATCGACAGCATGTACGGGGTTTTGGGTTTCCAGCAGATTCCGGAGGCCATGAGC
>RGVM01000275.1 GCA_010027295.1 Chitinophagia bacterium | reverse complement strand
GCCGGTGGGAGGAGAAGTGCGCACCGAACGTGAAGTGACGGAACTGCCCCTGCGTCCCTATCCGACGGAACGCTACCTGTCCGACCTCACCGGCGACAACAAGTACCTCCAGCGCCGCGCACGCCTCTACATGGAGGCCTACAACAAGGGCTGGG
Organism: Chitinophagia bacterium; assembly: GCA_010027295.1. GTDB lineage: Bacteria > Bacteroidota > Bacteroidia > Chitinophagales > Chitinophagaceae > Pollutibacter. The sequence continues at coordinate 4,315 of RGVM01000275.1, read as the reverse complement.
ACATCGACAGCTACCGCTATCCCGTACAGGCTATCCGCCTCGGACGGGAGTTCACCATCCTCGCGCTGGCGGGAGAGGTCGTGGTCGACTACTCCCTCCGCGCGAAGCGCGAGTTCCCCGATGCCGGACTCTTCGTGGCCGGCTATTCGGGAGAGGTGATGTGCTACATCCCCTCGAAACGCGTGCTGCTGGAGGGCGGCTACGAGGCCGAGGACAGCATGATCTACTACGGCATGCCCGGTCCTTTCGACGAGAGCGTGGAGGAGCGTGTCTTCGAGGCCGTCAGAAAGGTCATGCGCCGCGTACGCCGATGACGAAGGCGGGTTGAAATAAATGAAAGATATGGGAAAGAATGGAAGGACGTCCGTGACCGCCGCAGAGCTCAGCCCCTGGCAGACGGCCGTGTCCATCGGCATCATCGGACTGATGTTCTTCATCTTCGGCTTCGTCTCCTGGGCGAACGCCATCCTCATCCCCTACTTCAAGATCGCCTGCGAGCTGAACAACTTCCAGGCCTACCTGGTCACGTTCGCCTTCTACATCTCGTACTTCGTGATGTCGGTCCCATCGTCGTACATGCTCAAGCGGATCGGCTTCCGGAAGGGCATCATGACGGGCTTCTGGATCATGTCGGTCGGGGCGCTCGTCTTCGTGCCCGCCGCCATGACGCGCACCTACGGCGTCTTCCTGCTGGGGCTCTTCACGCTCGGCACGGGCCTCGCCATCCTGCAGACCGCCGCCAACCCCTACATCACCGTGCTGGGACCGAGGGAGCGCGCCGCCCAGCGCATCAGCATCATGGGCATCTGCAACAAGGGCGCGGGCATCCTTGCCCCGCTGGCCTTCGCCGCCGTCATCCTCCGGGCGACCGACACCGACCTCTTCAAGCAGCTGCCTGCCATGACGGGCGAGGTCAGGGCCGCCGCCCTCGACGCGTTCATACGGCGCGTCATCACGCCCTACCTCTGCGTCAGCGCCGCCCTCTTCGCGCTCGGGCTCTTCATCCGCTTCTCGCCCCTCCCCGAGATCGACACCGAGCAGGAGACGGGCGAAGTCGCCGCCGCCAACAGCGGCAAGACGAACATCTTCCAGTTCCCGCACCTGATCCTCGGCGCAATCGCCATCTTCCTCCACGTTGGCAGCCAGGTCATCTCCATCGACACCGTCATCGGCTACGCCGGCTCCATGGGCATCGACCTACTTGAGGCGAAGGTCTTTCCCTCCTACACCCTCACAGCCACCATCGTCGGGTACGTCACGGGCATCCTGCTCATCCCGAAGTACGTCAGCCAGACGAACGCCCTGCGCTTCTGCACCCTGCTGGGCACGGTGCTGACGCTGCTCATCGTGGGCACGGGTGGGACGGTGCGCATCCTGGGGCATACGGCCGACGTCTCGATATGGTTCGTCGTATTGCTCGGCCTCGCCAACTCGCTCATCTGGGCGGGCATCTGGCCGCTCGCGCTCGACGGGCTCGGCCGCTTCACCAAGCTCGGCGCCTCCGTCATGATCATGGGCCTGTGCGGGAATGCCGTCATGCCCTTGGTGTACGGGCGTTTCGCCGACCTCTACGACCTGAAGTCCGCCTACTGGGTGCTGCTGCCCTGCTACCTGTACCTCGTGTTCTACGCGGTCCACGGGCACAGGGTGCGCAGCTGGAAGCGGTAGCCGAACCGACAGGCAATACTTTCATCAACCAACTCTTATTCATTCGAAAAAACCAGCACATGTCGATTCGATACGACCGCAGGAAGTTCATCCGATCCGCCGCCGTCGTCGGCGCCGGCCTCGGGATGGGCGGGCGACTGATAGCCGCCCCGGAATCTTTCGGTTATGCAGGACCGTTATCCGTCGAAACCGGCCGGCGGGTCGGCATCATCGGTCTCGACACCTCCCACGCCACCGCTTTCACGCAGGCGCTGAATGGTCCGAAGGCCGGTGCCGAATACGCAGGATACCGAGTGGTGGCCGCCTATCCGCAGGGGAGCCTCGACATCGTCTCGAGTGTGGAGCGCATCCCCGGCTATACCGAGCAGGTGCGGAAGCTGGGGGTGGAGATTGTAGGATCCGTGGCCGAGTTGCTGCAGCAGGTCGACGTGGTGCTGCTCGAGACGAACGACGGCCGGCGTCACCTGGAGCAGGCGCTGCAGGTCTTCGAGGCCGGCAAGCCCGTCTTCATGGACAAGCCCGTGGCGGCCTCGCTCAAGGATGCGGTGGCCATATATGCCGCTGCGGAGAAGCGTGGCGTGCCCGTCTTCTCCTCCTCCTCGTTGCGCTACACGCCCAACGTGCAGGAGGCGGTGGCCGGCAAGGCGGGAAAGATCCTGGCTGTCGATGCCTGGAGTCCCATGAAGATCGAGAAGACGCACCCCGACCTCTTCTGGTACGGCATCCATGGCGTGGAGACGCTCTTCACCCTGATGGGTACGGGATGCCGATCGGTGAGCCGCATCCGCACGGAGGAGGCGGAAGTGGTCACCGGCACGTGGGCCGACGGGCGTATCGGCACGTTCAGGGGGCTCCTCAAGGGGAAGCAGGACTATGGCGGCACCGTCTTCGGCGAGAAGTCGATACTGACGGTAGGCCCCCATGTGGGTTATGAGCCCCTGCTCCGGCAGATCATCGGATTCTTTCAGACCGGCAAGCCGCCTGTTCCGGCCGCGGAGACCCTCGAGATCTTCGCCTTCATGGAGGCGGCGGACGTCAGTAAGCGCAAGGGCGGCCGGCCGGTCGACCTGCAGACGCAGTTGCGCAAGGCCAGGTAGTGCCAACGGACGAATGGCTGATGAAACAGCATCCCTCTGCCTCGGGTGATACATGTCCCCCACGGCATGCAGGATCCGCCTTTTCTGTTCGGTCAAACCATACGAACTTCAGACTGGGAAAAACACAAGGCAACACCCCTCCATAGGATGGGACGATCGACGGCCATCAGGGAAACACCAGACTGTCCATGCACTTCCGGTTCATTCTCCTCCTAATACTCCTCCTACCCCTCCACCCGCATGCGCAGGGAAAGCCAGCGGAGGCCGGGCTGCCCGACAGCCTGTCCGTCCTGCTGCGGCGGGCTAAGGGCGATTCGGCCCTTATCGCGGCCCATCTCCGCATTTCCAGCTCCATCGAGGCATCGGACTACCGCAAGGCCCTGGAGCATGCGGACCGGGCGGTACGGCTCTCCGAGAAGCTCGGCGACTACACCCTCCAGATCGAGTCCAACATCGCGGCTGGAGGGGTGTGCATGCGTAAAGGCCTCTTCGACCTGGCCGTGACCTATTTGATCCGGAATTACGAGCTGGCCAGGAAGACCGGCGACGAAGTGGAAAGCAGCAAGGCTTATTTCAATGTAGGATCGGCCCACCTCATGCTGCGTGACTTCGCCAAGGCGCGAGAGATCTTCGAAGAGGCCGACCGGATGATGCAGCGAGGCTATCGGGCAAAGGGCCTGCCCATCCCCGATTACAATGTGCTCACCCTCCGGATGAACCTGGCGCTATGCTATCTGTACCTGAAAGACAATACGCGATGCGACTCCATGCTCGACCTCAGCCAGACCATGGTAGAGGTCACGCCCGCCCTGGAGGCACAACGGATGTCCCACTACCACATTCGGGCCATGATGTACCATAACAGTCTCCGGCCGGACGACGCACTGAACATGTTGCAAAAGGCAAAGTCGCTGGCCCTCGGCCTGAACGACCAGCCAAGGCTGGCCTCCATCCGGATGACCGAGGGCGAGTGTCTCGAGTTGAAGGGCGATACTATCGCCGCCCGTCGGGCCTACGCCGAAGCACTCACCTACGCACGGGCCTTCAACGGCGTCAGTCTGATGGTCTCCCTTTCCGACAACTTGTACAAATCCTATCGGAATACCGGTCCGGCCGACTCGACCGTGAAGTACTTCGAGCTGTTCACGGACCTGCAGCGGCAGTCCGGTGCGGAACAGGCGAAGGAGAAGCTGATACGGGATGAATTCAAGCGATACTACGACACCCTGCTGCAGGAAACCGAGCAGGAGCAAAGGGCCGTCCGGCTGCGGTACCTCTTCCTTTCCATCCTCATCCTCTTGGTCGCCGGCGCGGCCATTGTCGGATTCATCATGTATCGCGACCGCTACCGCCGGCTGCGACTGGAAAGGGTCCAGCGGGAGCTGGAAGCCCGGCGGGTGGAGATGGAACTCCAGCGTCAGCAAGCCGAGCTGGGTCGTCGGGATGCCGAACTGGGCCTGCGCGACGCCGAACTCGAGCGCATCCGTTGGCAGTTCGAAAAGCAGCATCTCATCGAGGGACTGGTCGGCAGCCTGCATGCCTTGTACGAC
>RGVM01000274.1 GCA_010027295.1 Chitinophagia bacterium | reverse complement strand
ATGTTCGTCATGAGCAACGGACTCAGCACCTGGTCCGTCCAATACATTCCCAGCGGACTCGGCTCTGTCATCGGCGCCCTCTCCCCTATCTGGATAGCGATCTTCAGCCTCTTCATGTTCCGCGGCTCCCGCCTCAATCCGACCACCTCCATCGGACTGCTCCTAGGCTTCGGAGGCGTCGCCCTCATATTCTCCGACTACCTGGAGGACCTCCTCCAGTCGCGCTTCTACCTCGGCATCCTGTTCGGAATGATTGCCGCCATGACATGGGCCATCGGCACCCTCCTGACGGTCCGGCACGCGGAACGCATGGACCCCTACTACAGCATCGGATGGCAGATGTTCATCAGCGGACTCATCCTCACCGCCCTCGCGCAGCTCACGGGGCACCACATCCCCATCGCTGAGATACCGGCAGTATCCTGGTTTGCCATAGCATACCTCGTTGTACTCGGCTCCATTGTGACATTCGCCGCGTTCATCTATTCGCTGAAACGGCTACCGCCCGCCCAGGCCTCCGTCTACGCATACATCAACCCCGTTGTGGCCGTACTCATCGGAGCCTGGCTCAACGGGGAAAGACTGAACGCCAGCATCGGCATCGGCACGCTCGTCACCCTGGTGGGTGTCTACCTGGTCAACACGGGCTTCAAGAAAAACGTGCCCGACAGCTGACCGGCGTTGCAGAGAGAAACCGTTTCACGCATCCCTGTAAGGCCTGCCGGCCACTTCGAGGAAGTCGGCATACGCCTCGCGCCATCCCCGGTACATGGGATGGGTTCCCAACATGCTATTGTGGAAGACGGTCTCCAGGACGCCCCCCACCGCACGAACCTCCTCCAGGTATCCGAGTAGGCTCGACAGCGCCATGTCGGGGCCTATACCCAATTCGTGATGGACCGTGGCGTCCATGAAGCAGAAGGGATGCACGACAAGCCCGGTGCCACGTTCCTCCCCCAGGTCATACCATCGGAACGGCGTGCAGGTGGAGGCGCGGAAGCCGTTGACGGTGCCATACCCCATCGAATGATCGTCGGTGATTCCTATGCAGATCAGTGCCCGATAGGTCTCGGGGAGCTTGAACCGGAGATAGTGCTGACGGGAATGCCGTACAGGTCCGGTATCCGTCAGTTCCGAGAGCATCGCCGCTTCGCGGGACAACAGGCCGGCATCGTCGCCACTGGCCCAGGAGGGATGCAGTCCGATGCGGAAGCGACGGGCATGGTGGGCGATCAGGGACTGCATTTCGGGATGGTCGGGGGAGATGTTCCGGTCGTATCGGCTCATGGACCCTGCCACGAGGAAAAAATACAGAGGGGCCGATGCATGCCTTTCATGGATACTGTCCAGCCATGCATAGGCATCGTAGGGGTCTGGACGGATGCCGAGGAGTGTGGCGACCCTGTCGAAGGCATCGGCGGGACGGGCCTTCAACAGCGATGAGAAGGCCCCGGAAATAGTTCGGAAGAGCGAACGGTGCCGGTGTGCCCATGCGATGTCTATGTCGTAGGTGGGCTGGAAGCGGAAGAACCGCTTGGGAAAACTTGCCGATGGAAAATGTCGTTGCAGGGCTTCCTGTAGCATGGCGGCCCAGATATCCACTACCGGCCTGTCAAGGAATCCCACTGTCCATGCCAGCGAGTCTCGGTGGTCATAGCGACCGAATGCATCGATGCGGTGCGGAAGGTATTCCTCATATCGGGTGAGGAGATAGAAGGCGGCGGAAAGGATATCGAAGGGAAGGTCACCCTCATAGGCGGGGAACAGCACCGGAAGATCCCCGCATATTGCCATGGATGGCTTCACGGGCCTGATGCCTGTTTCATGCAGCAGGCCATCCGGAACGATGCGGAATGCGTCAGAGTGGGCTTCGCGGGTGTACAGGATGCGAAACTCGTCGGAAGCCTCCCATTCCGTCCGGTCCTGCGTGATCCGCAGTCGGACGCCAAGCATCTCCCCGAACAGATGGGACGCCACATATTCGAGCCTCGGTGACAGGGCTTCCGAGAGGAGGATGAACATGTGTGCGGTCCGTGGGTTGCGGTGTCGGTGTCAGGCCTCGGCCGTCCGCCGACGCTCCCGCCATTGTTGGTTGAAGGTCTTGGCGGGGAACTGCAGCTCCTGTCTGTGGGCGGACCACCCTTTGAAAAGCCGGCTAACGACCCAATTCTTGATGCGGGCGCTTCCGCTGTTCATCATCCAGCGGTTGAGGCTCGCGATACGCCACATCTTCCAGGCCATGCGCTCCGCGCGGCCCTGGTGGCCTTCCTGCGTTGCGTCGTACCGGTTCTTGAGGAGCAGTTCGTGCAGGTTGATCTTCACGGCACATACCTCGGTGCAGTTGCCGCAGAGGGAGGAGGCATGGCTGAGGTGCTTCCACTCGCCCAGGCCGCTGAGGTGGGGAGTGATGACACTGCCGATGGGGCCGCTATAGGTGGTGCCGTAGGTATGGCCGCCGATGTTTTTGTAGACGGGGCAGGCGTTTAAGCAGGCGCCGCAGCGGATGCAGTAGAGGCTCTCGCGTGCCTTGGCGTCGGCGAGGATGTTGGTGCGGCCGTTATCGAGCAGGATGACGTGCATCTCCTCGGGGCCATCCATCTCGCCGGGCTGTCGTGGACCGCTGATGATGGAGTTGTAGACGGTCACCTTCTGGCCAGTGCCATAGGTGGCGAGCAGCGGCCAGAAGAGGGCCAGGTCGTCGATGGAGGGCAAGACCTTCTCAATACCGGCGACGACGATATGGACCTTCGGCCAGGACAGGCTCAGTCGTGCGTTCCCCTCGTTCTCGGTGACTGCCACGCCGCCGATGTCGGCGATGATGAAGTTGGCACCCGTGACGCCCACTTCGGCCTCCGTGTACTTGGCACGAAGCCGCTCCCGGGCTACCAGTGTCAGCTCTTCCGGACTGAGGCCCGGCGGCGTGTTGAGTTTCTCGGTGAACAGGCGCGCCACATCCTCCTTGCTCTTGTGCATGGCGGGGGTGACGATATGGTAGGGCGGCTCGCCGTCGAGCTGCTGGATGTATTCGCCGAGGTCGGTCTCCACGCTTTCGATACCGTTCTCCTCGAGAAAGCGGTTGAGGTGTATCTCCTCGGTGACCATGCTTTTGCTCTTGACGAGGGTCTTGCACCTGTGGCGCCGGCAGATCTCGCCGATAGCCCGGAGGGCCTCCTCCGCATCCTGCGCCCATATCACATTGCCCCCGCGGCGTACCAGGTTGGCCTCGAACTCCTCCAGTCGCTGGTCCAAGGTCTCGAGCGCCTTCCATTTCACGTTCTTGGCCCTGCGGCGCACGAGGTCGACATCGTTGAACTGAGCCTTGCCCATGGGCACGACGGCATCGTACTTCCCGATGTTGAAATTGATCTTGCGCCGATGCTCTAGGTCTGCGGCACGTACCGTGCTTTTGGCGAGGAAGGTTCCTACATTGTCAGCCATGGGTGGAGTGTTGGGCTTACCGCTATGATATGGGCCTGTCCATCCGGACGGTCATTGTCTGTTCTTTTCTTCGAAATGCTCTTTAGCGACCTGCTCCAGCAATTCATAGAACACTTCGCCGTATTTCCTCATAATGGGCTCCCGGAGGAATCGGTACACAGGCACCTTCAGTTTGGCACCCAGAGCACAGGCCGGGGCGCAGAGCTTCTCCCTTGGCTCGTAGTTCACCATCTCGTACCCCTCGTGCCTGCTGACGCTGGTCTTGATGGGATAGAGATGGCAGGAGATGGGCTTCTTCCATTGGGTCAGGCCCTGCCGGTGGGCCTCCTCGAAGGCGCAGCGTATGGTGCCGGTCTCGTCGCGGTAGCCGTAGGCGCAGATGCCGCCCTCGATGGTGGGGGTCACCCAGCCGAACTCCTGGTCGTATCGGAAAAGACCCCTGGCTTCAATCTCGCGGATCCCCTCCTCCGTGAGGAGCGGTAGCACACGGTCGTAGGCCTGCCTGACCTCCTGCAACTCGTCGATGGTGAGGGGTGCGCCGGCATCCCCGTCCTCGCAGCAGCCGCCCTTGCAGGCCTGCAGGTCGCACACGAAGGCCTCCTCGAGGACTGCATCGCTCACTAGGACATCGTCGATGACTACCAAAAGCTCAATTTATTCAAAATTAGTCCTTCTCTTCCACAGCCGCAAAGCCTGTCGAAGGCACTGACTCAGCGCTTCCAGCGCAGCGTGCGGACGAGGTGGCGCATGTCCTCCTCCAGGAAGTCGTTCACCACCGAGAGGGAGTCGGAATTGGGTGTGGCGTCGAAATAGAGTGCCCCTCGCAGGAAATGCCGCATCGTATCGGATACGAAGAACTGGCTGGCAGTGGCAGCGTTTCCACATACCCGGAACATCACACCGGTGATGCCGTTTTCCGTACGGAAGAGCGAGTCTCGGATGCCACTGGCTTTCAAGGTGTGCTTGAAGGTCATCCGGTAGGCCTCGTCACGGAGGTCGTCGAAACTGTTCCGCACGAGGGAGTCGCGGTAGT
>RGVM01000273.1 GCA_010027295.1 Chitinophagia bacterium | reverse complement strand
CCGCCCGCCATATCGACACCGCGCGTTACACCGTCACCTTCACCGGGACCTGCGTGACCTTCCTCGAAGGCAGCCGCTACATCATCAACGGACTGCGCGACAGCATCCTCTGGGCCTTCCTGCTGATCTCCCTCTGCATGCTCTACCTGTTCCGGTCGGTACGCATCCTCGTCTGCTCCCTCATCCCCAACCTCATACCGCTGATGCTGACCGCCGGCGTGATGGGCTGGACGGGCATCCCCCTCAAACCCTCCACCGTCCTCGTCTTCAGCGTGGCCCTCGGAATCGCCATTGACGTCACCATCCGATTCCTCGTCAACTACAAGCAGGAGCTCCCCCACCACGACGGCGACGTGCGCCATACCGTCATGCACACCATAAAGCAGACCGGCATCAGCATCATCTACACCTCCCTGGTGCTCATCGCAGGCTTCATCATCTTCGTGTTCAGCGGCTTCGGCGGCACGCAGGCCCTCGGGTGGCTCACTTCCCTGACGCTGCTCTCCGCGACGGTCACCAACCTCGTCCTGCTGCCCGTCCTCCTGATGGCCCTGAAACGGAAATCCTGACATTTTACGCGGGTGGAGGACGGCCTACCCGGGAAATGCATCGTTTTCGTCCCTTTTTCTGTCTTTCTTAGGTCTGATTTTGCGGCTCGGATGCTTGAAATGTCCGCACTAGAACTAATTTTGAGAGCCTTTGTTAAAAATTAGTAAAAGGAATGTCCGGCTTTCCACCGAGTCAGGCTGGTGTTCTTGACCGGGTCGGCGGGATCCAACGGTATGACTGTCCGCCCGGGTATGAGTCAAATGTCATCAACAACGTCTTCCACATAAACCAAAATCGAGAACATGAGACAATTGCTGCTGTTCTTTTCAGCCTTCCTGATGATTTCGGGTCAGGTGATGGCCCAAAGGAGTCTGTCGGGCAAGGTGACCGACGAGAACGGAAACCCCGTGGCGAACGCCTCGGTACAGGTGCGCAACTCCCAGGTGGGCACCACCACCAAGGCTGACGGCACATTCGCCCTGAACGTGCCCGCCAACGGCAGGGTGATCGACATCACGAGCATCGGGTTCGAGACCGTCTCGCAGGTGATCCCCACCGGCGGTTTCCTGCAGATCACCCTCAAGGCCGCCTCCGACGAGCTGGCCGGCGTGGTCGTGACGGGATATACCCGCGTGAAGAAGTCCGAGTATGTCGGTGCCGCCTCGCGGATCGACAAGAAGGCGATGGAGCTGGTGCCCGTGGGCTCCTTCGACCAGATCCTGCAGGGACGGGCCCCCGGCCTCCGCGTGTCGGCCGGCTCCGGCCAGCCCGGCGCCTCCGCATCGGTGCAGATCCGCGGTCCGAAGTCCATCTCCGGCGGTTCGACCCCCCTCTACGTGGTCGACGGCGTGCCCGTTGAAGCCGGCGTCTTCCAGGGATACAACCCCAACGACTTCGAGTCCGTCGACATCCTGAAGGACGCCTCCGCCGCCGCCCTCTACGGCTCGCGCGGCGCCTCCGGCGTCATCGTGGTGACCACCAAGCGCGGTGCCAAGGGCGCCACCAAGGTGAGCTACCGCCCGCAGTTCGGTATCACGCAGCCGGGCACCCAGAAGTTCGAGATGATGAACTCCGGCGAGCTGCTCGACTTCCAGGAGCGCCTCGGCGGCTTCGTGAACAACAGCCTGCCCGGCTGGAGGTTCTCGCGCAAGAACCCCGCCAACGCGAGCCTGTCCGCCACCACGCTGGCCTCCTACGACCGCATCCTGGACAGCCTTCGCAGCACCAACACCAACTGGGCCAAGATCTTCCAGCGCCAGGGACGCTTCCAGTCGCACGACCTGAGCATCACCGGCGGCACCGGCGCCAACAGCTTCTTCGCCTCCGCCAGCGTGTATGACGAGCAGGGCATCGGTGAGCGCTCCGACCTGAAGCGCTACACCTTCCGCCTCAACCTGGACCACAAGACCGACAAGCTCCTCGTCCAGATCAACAACACACTCGGCTACAGCAAGCGGAACTTCATCGAGTCGGAAGCCGGCGTCGCCCTGGCGAACCCCTTCGCCGCCGCCTACCTGGCCCTGCCCTACGACCCGCTGTTCCTGCCCAACGGCAGCGTCAACACCGGTGCCGGCAAGGTCGGAGGCAACGCCTACCAGCGCATCCGCGACATCTTCCGCTACAACGACCAGCTGAAGGTCACCCAGTCCGTGATCATCAACTACGACATCACGAAGAACTTCTTCGCGGGTGGCAATGTGGGCTTCGACTTCCGTGAGACCCTGAACACCACCAACCAGAAGAGCGGCACCTTCACCGCCAGCCAGTCGGGCTTCCCCTCCAACACCGGCTTCCATAGCGAGTCGCTGGGCCGTCTCTTCCAGGGCAACGCCCGCGCCTTCGTCGGCTACAAGGACAGCTACGGCAAGGATGACCAGCACACGCTTAACTTCACCCTGAACGCCGAGTACATCTACTCCGGCTCGCGGTCGCTGGCCTTCACCGGCTACGGCCTCAACCAGAAGCTGATCAACACGCCCGCCGCCATCACCCCCGGCACGGTCGACAACCGCCTGATCGCCGGCGTCTCCGGCGGCAAGAGCCAGCGGGCCTTCCTCTCGCAGTTCGCACTGCTGAAATACGCCTACAAGAACCGCTACATCCTCGACCTCTCCGCCCGCCGCGACGGAACCTCCATCCTGCCCGAGCAGAACCGCATCCGCAACTTCTACGCGGCCGGTGTCGTATGGAACACCCTCGAGGAGGGCTTCGCCCGCAACTGGAAGACCTTCAGCACCCTGCGCCTGCGCGCCAGCTACGGCCGCTCCGCCAACGCCGAGAACTTCCCCTTCGGTGACTTCGGCTACCTGCCCCTCTACGGTACGGGCTCCTACGCCGGCTTCGCCACCCTGGCCCCCTCCACCCCCGGCAACACGGCCGGTGACTGGGAATACACCGACAAGCTCAACATCGGCGTCGAGTTCGGCCTGTGGAGCAACCGCCTGACGGGTGAGGTCAACGTCTACGACGAAGTCACCAGCAACCTCTTCATCTCCCAGGGCATCCCCATCGAGAACGGCTCCGCCTTCACCTCCGCCCAGGTCAACGCCGGCAAGATGGGCAACCGCGGCGTGGAAGTGCAGATGAACTACGACATCGTCCGCGGCCGCGACTTCAGCTGGTCCGTCGGCGGCAACTTCGCCTACAACAAGAACGAGATCCTCAGCCTCGGCCAGGAGAAGGAATACCCCTCCGGCACCGCCATCATCCGCGTGGGCCTGCCCCTGGGCTCCCACTACGTGAACAAGTGGGGCGGCGTAGATGCGGCCACGGGCGCACCGCTCTACTACACCAAGGACGGCAAGCTGACCAACGTCTTCAGCAGCGCCGACCAGATCGCAGAGTTCGGCACCTTCTACGCCCCCTGGACTGGCGGCTTCAACACCAACTTCCGCATCAAGTATGTGGACATCGCCGCCTTCTTCAACTTCCAGGAAGGCTTCAGCCGGTTCAACAACCAGACCTTCTTCCAGCAGAACCACGCTTTCGCCATCTCCGGCTACAACCTCTACAAGGAGATGCTCACGATGTGGTCCAAGCCCGGAGACGTCACCAACATCCAGAGCCCCCTCTTCCAGCGCCAGTTCAGCAGCAAGGACATCGAGGACGCCTCCTACCTCCGCCTGCGGAACGTGCAGATGGGCCTGACCATGCCGTCGTCCGTCACCAAGCGCCTGCGGATCGTCAAGGGCCTCCGCTTCTACGTGCAGGGCCAGAACCTCTTCACCTGGACCAAGTTCACCGGCTTCGACCCCGAGGACAGCAACAACATCGCCTCCTACGAGTATCCCCTCCCGAGGACCTACACCGTGGGCCTGAACGCCGACTTCTAATCTCCAAAACCAGCACATCATGGATATGAGACTGAAACATATGACCACGGTCCTGGCAGCGGCAGCCCTCGCGCTCCAATCCTGCGAGAAGCGCATCGACCTGCTGCCCACGGACTCCATCAACGAGGCCAACGCCTTCCAGACCGTCACCGACCTGGAACAGGGACTCTACGCCGCCTACGGCTCCTGGAACGGCGAGAACACGATGTACATCAACGCCATCGTGGCCGACGAGACCAAGATCTCCAACGAGAACCGCGGCCAGGGACAGTTCGAGTTCAAGTGGCAGTACGTGCCCGCCCAGGGCGGTTCCGCCAGCGGCGGGTGGTCCTCCTTCTACTACACCATCGGCCTGGTCAACAAGGAACTGGCCGCCATGGACAATGTGAAGCCGGCCAACGCCACCGAGGCCGACCTCAAGGAGCGCATCCGCGCCGAGCTCCTGGCCATCCGAGGCATCGCCCACTTCGAGATCCTCTACCGCTTCTCGGGACGTTACAACCCGAGCGCGTCGGGCATCCCCTACACCACCAAGTCCGATATCGGCGCCCGGCCGGCCCGCCAGCCGCAGTCCGAAGTGCTGAAAGGAATCGAAGCCGACCTGGCCGCCGCCAAGGCG
>RGVM01000272.1 GCA_010027295.1 Chitinophagia bacterium | reverse complement strand
CGGTGTCGAAATTTCCGTATTCGGGGGAGGATATGAAGTCTTTGGGAATGTCGACCTCGAGTGTCGTCTGCAGGGTGGTGCCCCGGGCCTGTATCTCCTTCTCGCAGCGGATATCGACGCCCGAGAAAGAGAAGTAGCGCGGCACATCCATGGAGCCGATGAAGCCGCGCGGCGTGCGGATGCTGTCGCGGAAACGGTTATAGTCCTCATGTGAGATGACGAGTGCATGCCTGCCCAGCAGGGAGGCCTCGCCGGGCCAGAAGTTGAAGCTGTTGCGGCGGTAGAAGATGTTGTTGAGGCCAAAGGCCGAGCCACCCGTGGCGAAGTTGTATTGCGAGGGTCGCTGATAGGAGTTTACGATCACGACGATGCGGCCGTCTGCCTTCTTCTCGACGATATCCGCCCATTCACGGTTGCGGTGGAACTCATCCTTCTCGATTCCGGGGAGTGGATCCACGTCGAGTATCATATAGATGCGGACAAGGATGGCAAGGAGGAAGGAAGGCAGGAAGAGCCGGTGCACCCATCGGGCGGCCATGTGTTTGTTGGTCAGCCATTGGTGACTGAGCACGATGAGGGGAACGATGGCAGGTACCGTCCAATTGGCTTCCACCCGAGCCTTGAAAGTGTTGAGTAGGAAAAAAGCATAGATGCCTGCCATTGTCCATTTGAGAGATTTCTCGATATCGGAGGCGGGTCGGTGTCTGGCGGCTGCCCAGAGTAAGAGCCATCCGATGAGTGGCCCGGCGAGGAGTATCTGTCCCAGCAGATATTCTGTGGTGAATTCGAATTTGTACCCGGGTGCGTTGCGTTCGTAGAGGTGGTAGCGGAAGGAGGCGAAGTCGTGCTGCCACTGCCAAAGGAGGTGTGGCGTGAGTAGGGCGAGGGCCGCCAGTCCGGCGGCGTAAGTCTGCCATCTGGCTAGCAGGCGGGGCACGGCCAGGAGGCTGAGGATGACGACGAGGGCACCGTGGTATTTGGAATAGGCCATGCCTGCCATGGTGGCGGCGAGGAGGAGGGTCTCAGTCCAGCCCTGCCTTTTGGCGAAGTGGCGGAAGGCTAGGAAGAACAGGGTGACGAAGAACATGAGGGGTATGTCCGGCACGGCGATGATGCCGCCGACCTGGAGGAGTCCGAGGCTGAGGGCGATCATATAGAAGAGCCTATCGTCGCGCTTTTCGAGCAGACGGTCGATACCCATCAGAGAGGCTGTTGACATGAGCACGACGATGAGCCGCACACCCAGGGGGTTTGGGAAGAGGGCGTAACCTGCCCCGATGATGGTCCCGATCATGGGTGGGTGGTCGAAATAGCCCCAGTCAGGGTATCTGGCGTACATCCAATAGTAAGCCTCGTCGTCGAGGAGTCCGGACAAGCCGGCGTGCATGAGCGCCACTGCAAGCCAGAGTGAGTAGAACAGCGGCTTGCTGTTTCGCTGCAGCCATCCGGGGTTGGGGTTGGGCATCGCTTCCATGGTCAGGTATTGGCATGTGTGAGTTGTGCGTCGACGGCGGCAATGGCGGACATCAGCCGTTCTTCATGTAGGCCGGCCACATCGGCCCAGGGGACGTGCTGGTGGATCAGTGTGTTGTGGTAGATATGAAAGAGTTTTACGCGTGTCTCGGGATCCGGGTATTCCCGAAGCTCGTCCTGCACCCATGGTAGGTCGGTGTGGCAGAGGAGGTAGAGGTCGTACCTTCTTTCAGCGATGCGTTCGAGTATCCAGGAGTGGCAGTTGCCGAACACAAACTCGCACCAGACCTTCATGACGTACATATCGGTATCGATGAACAGGAGGGGTCTGGGCGTCCGGCGATGTCCTTGCCAGTGGCGGATAGCTTCGTCGGCGTATCGGTCTTCGAGGGCGAGTTGGCCTTTTGCAATCTCGAGCAGGTCATCGTAGCTGTAGTCACGACCATGCCGGAGAAGGAATTCCCTCGCGTATTCCGGGCACCAGGTGCCTTCGTAATGGCGGGCCAGGGACTGGCAGAGGCTGCTCTTTCCTGTGGATTCCGGTCCGATGGCGACGATGCGTAGGAGACTGTCAGTCATGCGAGGTTCGTAGTGCCTTTCTTTGCCATTCGAGGAGTCCGGAGACGGCCATGAACAACAAAATGAGGTAATAGAGGCCTGTGAAGGCGTATCCCTTCACCGTGTAGAGGGGTACGGAGACCATGTCGGTGAGGATCCACCAGTACCAGCTTTCGACCTTCTTCCGGGCCATGAGCCACATACCGGTATAGGCGGAGGCAGAGGCAAGTGCGTCAGCCCAGGGTATGGCGCCTGGGGCGAAGCCTTTCTTCAGCCAGGCCAGGCATGCGAAAATGAGGACGAAGCATAGTAGGAAGAAGCCGATCTGCCAGCCCCATTCCCGGCCTGTGGAATACCGGATCTGGAGGATGGTTTTTTTTTGTTCGTCCTTCCGGGTCCAGACGAACCAACCGTAGAGGCTGACGACGGTGTAATAGAGGTTAACGCTCGCCTCTCCGTAGAGTTGTCCTTCCAGGCTGAGCCAGATGTAGATCACGGTGTTGACGAGACCGACGGGATAGACAAGCACGTTCGCGCGCCGGGAGTACCATACGCTGGCAATACCGGCGACGACGGCGACGGCCTCGAGCCATCCGGTATCCAGGAGGCCTTGCCAGATCTGTTGGAGGTAAGTTTCCATCGCCCCTCAAAAGTCAACACTAATTTTTACTTTGCCTAAAACAGGCACGGATATGTCGGTGATTGCAGGTGCGCGGGTGCTGGTGACGGGTGGTGCCACGGGCATCGGCAAGCTGATGGGCGAGTGTTGCCTGGAGCGGGGTGCGGCGCATCTGATCATCTGGGACCGCGACCCGGCGATGCTGTTAGAGACGGTCGTATCGCTGACGGCCCGGGGATATCATGTGACGGGCACGGAGATCGACATCACAAGGACGGAGGATGTGATCCGTGAGGGCGAGTCCGTACTGCGGGAATCGGGTCCGGTGGATATCCTCTTCAACAATGCCGGCATCATCGTGGGTCGTTACTTCGAGGAGCACAGCCATGCAGAGATCGACAGGGTGTTGCAGGTGAATGTAGCGGGGGCGATGCATGTCGCCCGTGTATTCCTGCCATCGATGGTGACACGCGGGCGTGGCCATCTGGTGAACATCGCATCGGCGGCGGGTATGGCGTCGAGCCCGCGCATGTCCGTCTATGTGGCGAGCAAGTTCGCTGTGCTGGGTTGGAGCGAGAGCGTCCGCCTCGAGATGGAGGCGCGCCAAACGGGTGTGCGGGTGACGACCGTGACACCTTTCTATATCAGCACGGGCATGTTTGAGGGGGTACGCTCGCCGATCGTCCCCATCGTGCGACCATTGTCGGCGGCGCGTCAGGTGGTGAGGGCGGTGGAGCGGGACCGCGTCTTCTGCCGCATGCCCTGGATCGTATATGCGATGCCCTTCTTCCATGGGCTGCTCCCCAAGCGATGGTTCGATGCGCTGATCGGTCGCTGGTTCGGCATCTTTTCTTCCATGGACGGGTTCCTGGGGAAGCGAGACATAGGGGTGTGAAACGAAAACGCAAGGCGTCCTTGCGGGCCCTGCGTTCCGTGGTGGGGTTTCTATGAAATGTCTTATTCGGCTTCGGCGACCACTTCGGTCACTTCCGGTATCATACGCTTCATCATGCCTTCGATGCCCGACTTGAGGGTGACCATCGAAGAGGGACATCCGCTACAGCTCCCCTGGAGCATGACCGTGACCACGCCTTCCTCGAACTTCTTGAACTGGATAGCGCCACCGTCCATCTCGACAGCCGGCTTCACATAGTTCTCGAGCAGTTCCTTGATGCGGGTGACGACGTCGCCATCCTCGGAGAGGGTGATGTCGGAGGAGGCATCCTTTCGTTGGACGACCTGGTCCTCATGTATGATGGTGCGGCCCTCTTCGAGGTATTCCTTGAGGAACTGGCGGACAGAAGGTTTGATATCTTCCCAGTCGGCTTCGAGCGTCTTGGTGAGGGTGACGAAGTTGCTGGCGATGAAAACGCCTTTTACGAAGGGAAAGCTGAAGAGCTCGCCGGCAAGGGGCGAGGGGCCTGTGGCTTCGGGTTCGGGAAAGTCGATGCTCTTGCCGGGATAGAGGAGTTTGTTGGCCACGAACTTCATGGTCTCGGGGTTCGGGGTCATCTCCGTGTAGATGCTGATGACGAGGTTGCCTGGCTGTGTCATATATAGGTACAAAGGTATTGTGAACCCTGGTGGGAGGGTATTCGGGACCTGTTAATTCCCGATTTCGTAAATCAGGGGAGATGGAACTCCAGGGCTACGGGGCGGGAGCCGGTTTGTCGCACAGTGCTTTGAACTGGCCGGCGAAGTTGCGGATGACGGCCCGGGTGGACGAGTCCGTGTCGTAGACGGAGTACCATCCCTGGGGTTCATGGGGCGGGTCGCCGGTGAAGGGGTCGCCCTTGGCCCACATCTCGCCGGGGGTTCGGGGTCTGCCCTCTCCGCCGTAGGCCCAGAAGT
>RGVM01000271.1 GCA_010027295.1 Chitinophagia bacterium | reverse complement strand
CCTTTTCGAGGATGCTTGCGGGAACGTTCCACCAGGGGCTGAACACGATGTACCGCATGTCGGCCTGGAAGATGGCGGTCTTGTTGGCGTCCTTTCCGACCACCACGGCGCATGACCACTGGAGGCTGTCTCCCCGGTATACGAGCAGTTCGAACTGTGGGATGTTGATGACGAGGTGGTCGCCCGCGGGCTCGGCCGACATCCATCGTGTCCGTTCCATATTGACCACGATCTGTCGGATGCGAAGGGATAGGGGGGCGTTCAGCTCCCTCATCATGCCGGCCCCCACTACGCCATCCGCCCTGAGTCCGAAACGACGCTGGAAGCACCTCACGGCCTTGTCTAGCGCTGTATCGAAGGCCTCGCTGCGGTTGTCGGCAGGCAGGTCTCCCAGCAGGTGGAGGCGTCTGCGTATGGAGGCTACTGCCAAGCCAGTGTCACCCATGGCATATTTTTTCCGATCGGTCCTGATCGGTTGCCATTCGCCAGTCAGCTCCCAGGAACGATAGCGCCTGAGTTGTTCCTTGAGTAGTCTGTACTGTCGTGGCAGGGGTTCCCCAATGGCATCCACCGTACCCTCAGACCTTGTCATGGAGTCTAGCAGCCGGGCATAGTCGGTACGCGGACGGGGCAGGTACCATTCCGACTCGCGTGAAAGACTCTCAGGCAGGCCCTTCCAAGCATCCTTGGCGTAGTGGAGGTATTGGGCGGTCATCATCACCTCGGCCTCCGGGTCGGCGATGAGGCGGGGCTGAAGGGTCGAGTCACCTTCGATCATTCCCCTGTAGGTACGAAGGTATGGCACATGGAAAGGAACCCCGTCGTCGGAGAGGTTGAGGATCCGGTTGTAGAGGTCCATGCAACTCTCGATCCGCCCGCGGCTGTCGTACCAGGCGTAGGCGAACCCGCGGTTCCGGTAGAATTTCCGGATTGACGGACCGAACTCGGCCATCTCCGGGTAGGAGGCAAGGAAACCCTCCACTTCTGCGCTGTCGAACCTCAAGCGGGTTTGTGCGCTGAAGTTGCCCGGGATGGAGGCGTCACGCGGGACCCGTACGGCAGACGGCAGGGTGTCGGTGCCTTCCTTGCCGGTCATGCCAACACCGGTGCAACCGGATGCCCATCCGGCCAACAGACAAAATACAACCAGCCCACTCCCTATCGAAGGCGACCCTTTGCGCATGTACAAAAATAAAGAACCCCCGCGGCTATGCCGGGGGGTCCGTGTGATTTGCAATCGTGAGAAACTCATTCGGCCACCACCTCGAGTTCCACCTCGGCTTCATGACCGTTGCCGAAGTCGACTTTGGCCTTGTAGGTGCCGAGTTCGCGGATCTCGTCCTCGATGTGGATCTTGCGGCGGTCCACCTCGTATCCGCGCTGTTCGCGTATCGCACGCGACACCTGAACGTTGGTGACGGCACCGAAGATGCGGCCGGAGGTGCCCGTCTTGGCCCCGATCTTCAGGGGTGCCGACTTGAGCACGTTGATGACCTGGTTGATCTCGGCCATCATCTTCTCCTCCTTCTTCCGGATTTGTTTGAGGCGCTCCTCGAGCTGCTTGAGGTTGCCGGGGGATGCCTCCACGGCCATCTTCTGGGGGATCAGGAAGTTGCGGGCGTATCCGTTCTTCACGGATACAACCTCGTTGGCGCCGCCGAGGTTGTTGACATCCTGTATCAGAATAATCTGCATTTTCTAGTCGTTTTGCGTGATGCCTTCGCGGGTCACGGGTTCGTCCCGCGCTTTCTACTTCAGCAGGTCCGTCACATAGGGAAGGATCGCCATCTGGCGCGCCCTCTTGATCGCTTCGGACACTTTGCGCTGGTATTTCAGCGAGTTGCCGGTGATGCGGCGCGGAAGCATCTTGCCCTGCTCGTTCAGGAACTTCTTCAGGAACTCGGCATCCTTGTAGTCGATGTAGCGGATGCCGTATTTCTTGAAGCGGCAAAACTTCTTGCGCGGCTTCTCGGTCTTGATCGCCGTCAGGTACTTGATCTCATTTGCCTTGGCCATGGGTCAACCCTCCACTGCTTTCTCGTTACCGGTGGATACGCCGCTTCTCTTCTTAAGGTTGTACTCGACGGCGTACTTGTCGAGTTTCACAACCATTTGACGGATGACCTGCTCGTCACGCAGGAGCTGTACCTTCAGCTTCTCGTTCATGTCGGATGGCGCATGGTATTCCAGCACCCAGTAAAGACCAGTGGTCTTCTTCTGGATGGGATACGCCAGTGATCTCAGCCCCCAGGGATTGTCGTGCACGACCGACCCACCGCCGGAGACGATGAGGTCGACGTACTTTTTCCGAGCGGATCGGAATTCCTCCTCGCTTAGGACAGGGGTGAAGATCACCATCAACTCGTAATGCTGCATGTTCCCTGTATTTGGTGATTAGTTAAACGGGCTGCAAAGGTAGGCCATTCCCCAGAAAATCCCTTGTTTCCGGACATTTTTTTTGATTTTCCCCGTCGTTATTGACAGACTGTCAGTTCCCGGGGGGCTGGCATCCCTTTTGGAGGGGAGGCGTTACGAAAAAACCTGAAATCATGCAGAAAGGTCAGATCAGGGTCCATACCGAGAACATTTTCCCCATCATCAAGAAGTTCCTGTACAGCGAGCACGACATTTTTCTGCGCGAGCTGATTTCCAACGCCATCGATGCCACCCGGAAGCTCCGGACCTACGCTTCGGCAGGCGAGTCCACGGGCGACCTGGGAGACCTGCGGGTCGACGTGTCCCTGGACGCCAAGGCGGGAACCCTTACCATATCCGACCGGGGCGTCGGCATGACGACCGAGGAGGTGGACAAATACATCAATCAAGTGGCCTTCTCCAGCGCCGAGGAGTTCCTGGAGAAATACAAGGGACAGGGCGAGGCCAGCGTCATCGGGCATTTCGGCCTGGGCTTCTACAGCGCATTCATGGTGAGCGACAGGGTCGAGATCCTGACCCGCTCCTACCGGGAGGGTGCCCCTGCCGTACGATGGGAGTGCGACGGCAGCCCCGAATACACTCTGGAAGAGGTCGAGAAGCCGACCCGCGGCACAGATATCGTCCTGCATGTCAACGAGGACAGCAAGGAATTCCTGGAGTCCCACCGGATACGCCAGATCCTGGAGAAGTTCTGCCGATTCCTGCCGGTCCCTATCTACTTCGAGGAGAAGCAGGTCAACAATATCAGCCCGGCCTGGACGCGGAAGCCCTCCGAACTCACCGACGAGGACTATCGGAACTTCTACAAGGAGCTTTATCCTTTCAACGAGACGCCGCTATTCTGGATCCACCTCAACGTGGACTACCCCTTCAACCTCACCGGCATCCTCTTCTTCCCTAAGATCAAGCAGAGCTACGAAATACAGAAGGACAAGATACAGCTCTACAGCAACCAGGTCTTCGTGACAGATGAGGTGAAAGACATCGTGCCGGAGTTCCTAATGCTCCTGCAGGGCGTCATCGACTCGCCCGACATCCCCCTTAACGTCAGTCGAAGCTACCTGCAGGGCGACCCCAATGTCAGGAAAATCAACAGCCATATCACCAAGAAGGTGGCCGACAAGCTCGACGAGATCTTCCGGAGCGACCGCGAATCCTTCCAGCAAAAATGGGAGAGCTTGGGGCTCTTCGTGAAGTACGGCATGATGACCGACGACAAGTTCCGGGAGAAGGCTGAGCGATTCCATATCATGCAGGACGCCTCCGAGGGCGGTTGGTACACACTGGAAGAGTACCGCGAGGCCGTGAAGGACAGGCAGACCGACAAGGACGGCAAGCTCGTGATCCTCTATTCGACGGACCCCGTGCAGCAGGACGCCTACGTGAAGGCCGCCGTCCGGAAGGACTACAAGGTGGTACGGATGGACACCCTCGTCGACGCAGGCTTCATCAACCAAATGGAGTCGCAGTGGGAGAAAGTGCGTTTCAACCGCGTCGATTCGGACATCGCCGACAATCTCGTGGATGTGCAGGAGAAGTCGGATAGCGTGCTCACACAGGAGGAGACCGACCGCCTCAAGGAGCTCTTCGAGGTCAAAACGGAAGGTCTTCAGGTCAATGTAGAAGTGAAGGGTCTGAGTCCGGACGCCTCTCCCGTACAGGCCACTCGTCCGGAGTTCATGCGCCGGATGAAGGATATGGCCTCGATGGGTGGCCCAATGGGTGGTTTCTACGCAGGCATGCCCGACGAAGTCTCCCTGACCGTGAACGGCAACCATCCCCTCTTCCGGTCCATCCTCCAGGACGCCGACGTCGAGCGTGCGCGGAAGCGAACGCGGACGCTGGCAGACCTGGCGCTGCTCTCCCAGGGGCTGCTCAAGGGGGAATTGCTGACCGCGTTCATTGACAGGAGCGTCGACCTGATGTCTGGGAAGGGTGGAGAATCCTGAACCTGTCATCACGGGACCGGGCCATCGGGGAAATTCCGCCCACTGACCCGTCGGTTCTCGGTCAACGTCTGCGGTCGGTTGTGAAGCGCACCAGGTCTTCCAATGCCTGACGCACGGGTGTGTCCTCGAATTCATGCAGCCGGGC
>RGVM01000028.1 GCA_010027295.1 Chitinophagia bacterium | reverse complement strand
CACCTGCTATCGATGGTCAGTCCCTCGGAATGGGGTGCCGGGGGCGGCCCCTTTCGGAAATGCCTCGCCACGGTGAAGCTTCTGGCGGACCACACCTGGATGGAAGTGGTCTGAGCCACCGATCTTATGTCTATGGTACAAAAGGGAAGGGCCGCCCTGCCTTGGCGGGACGGCCCTTATCATTGACCGGCGTAAGCGGCGTCACTTTACTTCCTCGAACTCGGCATCGGTGACGTTCTCGGCGCCACTGCCTGACTGCGTCTGTTCCGCATCGGGACCTTGTTGCGGCCCTGCCTGCTGACTCGCATTGTACATATCCTGGCTGGCTGCCATCCAGGCGTCGTTTAGTGTCTTGGTTGCCGTTTCTATGGCGGCCAGGTCCTGCGACTTATGGGCCTCCTTCAGCTGGGTGAGGGCGTTCTCGATTACGGCCTTCTTTTCAGCCGGTATCTTGTCGCCGAACTCCTTGAGCTGTTTCTCCGACTGGAAGGCGAGGCTGTCAGCCTGGTTCAGTTTCTCGATGCGCTCTCGCTCGGCCTTATCGGTAGCCTCGTTGGCCCTGGCCTCGTTCTTCATCCGCTCGATCTCCTCCTTGGTGAGGCCACTGCCGGCCTCGATGCGGATCTTCTGCTCCTTGCCCGTTCCCTTGTCCTTCGCGCTTACGTTCAGGATGCCGTTGGCATCGATGTCGAAGGTCACTTCGATCTGGGGGACACCGCGGGGTGCGGGCGGGATGTTGTCTAGATTGAAGATGCCAAGGGTCTTGTTCTGGTTGGCCATGGGCCGCTCTCCCTGCAGTACGTGAATCTGTACACCGGGCTGATTGTCGGCCGCGGTGGAGAAGACTTCAGACTTCCTCGAGGGTATCGTCGTGTTGGAGGGGATAAGGACCGTCATGACACCGCCCATCGTCTCGATCCCGAGACCGAGCGGGGTGACGTCGAGGAGGAGGACATCCTTCACCTCGCCGGTGAGGACGGCGCCCTGGACGCCTGCCCCGATGGCCACCGCCTCGTCGGGGTTGACGCTCTTGTTCGGCTTGCGGCCGAAGAACTTCTCCACGATCTCCTGCACCTTGGGGATGCGGGTGGATCCACCCACCAGGATGACCTCGTTGATCTGTCCGGCGGAGATGCCTGCATCCTTCAGGGCCTGCTCGCAGGGCCTGAGGCAGCGTTCAAAGAGGCTGTCGGCCAGGTGCTCGAACTTGGCGCGGGTGAGTTTCTTCACCAGGTGCTTGGGCACGCCGTCGACTGCCGTGATGTAGGGGAGGTTGACTTCCGTCTCCGAAGAGGACGAGAGTTCGATCTTGGCCTTCTCGGCAGCCTCCTTGAGGCGCTGCAGGGCCATTGGGTCCTTCCGCAGATCGACATTCTCCTCGCTTCGGAACTCCTCCGCCAGCCAGTCCATGATGACCTTGTCGAAGTCGTCACCGCCGAGGTGGGTGTCGCCGTTGGTCGACTTCACCTCGAAGACACCGTCGCCCAGCTCGAGCACCGATATGTCGAAGGTACCGCCGCCCAGGTCGAATACAGCGATCTTGCTTTCCTCGTTCTTCTTGTCGAGGCCGTAGGCAAGGGCTGCTGCCGTTGGCTCGTTGATGATCCGGCGTACGGTCAGGCCTGCAATCTCGCCGGCCTCCTTGGTGGCCTGACGCTGGGCATCGTTGAAGTAGGCAGGTACCGTGACGACGGCCTCTGTGACCTCCTGGCCCAGATAGTCCTCGGCTATCTTCTTCATCTTTTGAAGGACCATCGCGCTGATCTCCTGAGGCGTGTAGAGTCTGCCGTCGATGTCAATACGAACCGTGTTGTTGTCACCCTGGGCTACCTTGTAGCTCCAGTGCTTGATCTCCTCCGTCACTTCATCGTATCGGCGGCCCATGAAGCGCTTGACGCTGGAAATCGTGTTGATCGGGTTGGTGATGGCCTGGCGCTTGGCAGGGTCTCCCACCTTGCGCTCGCCGTTTTTGAGGAATCCGACCACCGATGGAGTGGTCCGCCTGCCCTCGTCGTTGGCTATTACGACGGGTTCGTTCGCCTCCAAAACGGAAACGCAGCTGTTCGTCGTACCCAGGTCGATGCCTATGATCTTTCCCATATCTGGATCGTTTGATTATGATCAACATCAATCGGCATGCCGACCGGGGAAATATGAAATCTTGTCAGTGCCTGGATGGGAGAAATACAGGGCTCCTGTGAAAAAGTCAGGCATCCGCTGGGTAGACTGACAGAAAAGGCAAGGATGAATCATCCCCTTTGGCCCAGATAATGCCGGATGATCCTGTCGGAATGCTCCCGGGAGTTCTCTATGAACCATTTGTTGGTCTGGAGTCCCCCGCAGATGACGCCAGCCAGATACAGGCCGTGTACGTTGGTCTCCATGGTGTCGGGGTCGTGTTCGGGGGTGCGGTTGGCGTCTGAACCGAGCCGGATACCGCATTGTTGCAGGAAACCGAAGTCGGGAAGGTACCCTGTCATGGCCAGGACGAAGTCGTTTTCTACGGTGATCATGCCATCAGGGGTAAGCAGTTCGACTTCCTTCTCCCGGATATCCGTAATCTCGGAGCCGAAAAAGGCCTTGATCTCACCATTGCGGATGCGGTTCTCGATGTCGGGTCTCACCCAGTACTTCACGCTCTCCCGAATGCCCTCCTCCCGAATAACCATGGTGACGTCGGCGCCCTTCCGCCAGGTCTCCAGTGCCACATCAACGGCTGAATTGGCCGCTCCGACGACAATGATCCGCTGTCCGAAGTACGGATGGGGCTCGCGATAATAATGGTGCACTTTGGGCAAATGCTCTCCCGAGACCTGCATGAGGTTGGGTATGTCGTAAAATCCGGTGGCGATCACGACGGCCTTGGAATGCCACACACCGCGGGAGGTGATAGTCCTGAAGCCTTTCGCCGTCAATTCGACCGAGAGGACCTCCTCGTAGAGCCTCACGTCGAGCCTCCAGTGGAGGGCGACTCGCCGGTAGTACTCGAGCGCCTCGCTGCGCGTGGGCTTGGGCGAATGGGAGATGAAGGGGACATTTCCGATCTCCAGCCTTTCGGAGGTGGAGAAGAAGGTCATGTTCAGCGGGTAATTGTATATGGAATTCACCAGAACACCCCGATCCAGGATCACATGACTCAAGCCCGACTCGACACACCGGATGCCGCAGTTTAGTCCTATCGGACCGGCTCCGATCACAAGCATGTCTAAAAACCTGGTGTCAGCCTCCATCTGATCGGTAGGATTTCACCCGGAAGGTAAAATAGGATTGTGAAAGATAACTGAAGACTATGGAGATCGCTGTTGCGGCGATCTTGGCGAGGGTTGGGTACCATCCCATCCATTCCACCAGGAACTTCAGTACGATGTAGTTCAAGACGAGGCTCATGGACACAGTCAGGCTGTAGCGGAAGAGTTGGACCCGGCCTGCGATGACGGAGTCTCGGAATACAATATAGCGGTTCAGGCAGAAGCCGATGGGGAAGGTCACAGAGAAGGAGAGCAGGAATGCGGCAATGTGCGGGCTGATGGTAAGGAAGGGCAAATGCAGGAGGGCCTTTCGGAATATGAAATTGTAAGCGATGTAGAAAAGAAATATGTCGAAGGCCGTGTTCGAGCCTCCGCAAGCCGCATAACGGAAAGCCATGGGGTTGATGAAGCTGCGGAAGGGAGGATACAACCGGTCGAGCAAGGTATCAATGATGCGTCTCATGGATTCATAACTATGGACTCCGGTGCGTTCTCACCTTAGGAGAAATTCAGTCTCAACGTGACATGCTTCCGACTGGGCCTGGCACCGGTCGCATGATGAATGGAGAGCATCCGTTGTTCAAGCTCCCTGTAATGGCCCAGGGCGACGACATGGTCGCGCAACCTGAGGAACAGGGCCGACTCGAGACCCTTGTTCCGAAAGGCGCGCCGCGTGCCCATCACGACTGCCCGCATCCTGCGGGGCTTCTTCATCACCCGATTACAAAGGAAAACCAATCTCCCCCAAATGTCAACATTTCCGCGCACTCCATCCATCCATTCGTTAGCATCTGGCAGAACGACAAGGAAGGAGGCCGGTACGCCGCCCACATAGGCGAAAAGCACCATCCGTTCGTCCAGGACAGGTCGCATGGACCTGAGGTTCTGCATGACGACAGGCATGTCCAAAGGCGTGAAATCAGTGAAATCCGCCCAAGCGTCGTTGTAGACCTCCACCAGGTCGGAAGCAAAGGGCATAGGACGGGACGCATCCAGATGGCGGATCTCCACGTCTCTTCTGGCGAGTGCACGGCCCGCTATGCGTGAGAACCGTTCCGGCAAAGGGCTTGCCACATCCAGCCGGTTGCTGATTTGCACGTATTCGGTCCGGAAGCCCTGACTTCGGAACAGTCGCTCATAATAGGATGGGTTGTAATTCATCCCATGGCAGGGCCTATGGAACCCTTCTGTGAGCAGCCCCCAATACATGGCGTTTTCCCCAAAGTTCACAGGTCCAAGCATCGAACGAATACCCCGCTTCGAAAGCCATTGCTGCGCTGCGGTGAACAGTTCCCGGGCGGCAAGCGGGTCGTCGACGCACTCGAAGAAGCCGCAGCCGCCGGTGGGCGGATCCTGCTGGAAAGCCTTCCGCCAGTCGATGAAGGCTGCGATCCGGCCGATCGGACTCCCCCTCCCATCCTCCAATACCCACCGGCTGCACATCCCATGCGCGTGCACTGGATTTCTTCTTGGGTCAAAGACGGCCTCCACCTCCTGGCGGACATGCGGTACCCATTCCGGGTCTTGCCGGTAGATTCGATGGGGAGCGGCATGGAATGCTGCCACGTCGGACCTGTCTGTTACCTCGCGGATCCTCAAATCTGGGCGCTTGGGAGATGAAGGTACATGGTAAGATGGGAAGCCAGTACCGCAGTTCATTTCACCCGGGGAAACCGGTCGGGGTAGTCGGTGATCAGCCCGTCGACCCCCATGCTTCTCAATCGCTCCATTTCGGAGGATTCGTTGACCGTCCAGGGAATGATGCGCACCCCCCTGTCGTGGCAGGCTTTCACCAGTTCCGGCGTCACGAGCTGCCAGGCCGGACTGAAAACGGCTGGCGTGAACCCCAGTTCGGCCAATCGACCCTCCATCCCTGCCTTGTCAGAGGCTTCCACCAACAGGGAGGCTTGCATGTGAGGATGCGTCTCATGCATGATTTGAAGGGTTCGGATGTCGAACGACTGTATAGTTGTGCGAGAATTAATCTTCTTACGAATAACCACCTGTATTAAAAGCCTGAGGAAACTGCCCGGGTCGGGGTGCAGGACGCCATCCCCGGCAGGTCGGCATTTGGTTTCTATGTTATAATGCGGCGGGGGGAGGCCTGCTGTTCGGGCGTACTGCTCCACGCTGTCGATGAGATCCTCGAGCCTGGGCTTGTGCGTGGCCATGCGCCTCTGCTCGGGGTATTTGGCGTAAGGCTTGGAACCGACATCCCAACGGGCGATCTCGGCATAGTCCATTCCATATAGGCGGAATTCCCGTTCCTCCAGCCTTTCAATCGGACTCCCATCAGGCCTAAGGCAGAACTCGGCATTCATGTAAGGGTCATGGGAGACGACGACCTGGCTGTCGCGGGAAATGACCACGTCCATCTCCAAGGTGGAGACGCCCAGTTGCAAAGCCCGGATCATGGCGGGAATGGTGTTCTCCGGCATGAGGCCTCGGCATCCTCGGTGCCCCTGCAGGTCGAAGGCTGTCTGGGAATGGGTTGGGAGCTGTGAGAGCATGATGGCGGATATAGCGACGGCCCTGGCTTTTCGGTGCATCCGGTAGGTCATTTCCATGATGCGTGGAAGGTACGGAATCGTACCTTCGCAGCCACCACAGAATTCGATATGCTACTGTTTGATCAGGTGCGCCAGGACGTCCGGGAAGCTCTGCTGGCCCTCTACTCCTTCGAGGCCGGCCCGGCTGACTTCCAGGTAAACCTCACCCGCCCCGAATTCGAGGGCGACTACACCGTCGTCATCTTTTCCCTGGTCAAAAAGCTGCGCCTGGCTCCGGATATGCTGGCGCGCAGCCTGGGCGACCGACTCACGCAGCTACACCCCGACAGATACGCCTCCCATGCCCTGGTCAAGGGGTTCCTGAACCTCGTCGTACGTGACGCCTGGTGGACGTCCATGCTGGCGCATGCCTTCTCAGATCCGCGCCATGGGATGGCTGCCCCCACGGGTCGGAAGGTCATGGTGGAGTACTCCTCCCCCCTCGGCCACCTGCGAAACAACTTCCTGGGCTGGAGCATCGCCGAGATCCTGCAAGCCAATGGCCATGACGTCGTTCGCACCTGCATCGTCAACGACCGAGGCGTGCATATCTGCAAGAGCATGATCGCATGGCAGCGGTACGCCGATGGCGCCACCCCCGCCTCCACGGGCCGAAAGGGCGACCATTTCGTCGGCGACTGGTATGTGCGCTTCAACGATGCCTTCCGCGCCGAAGTCGAGACACTGGTGGCATCCGGTGTCGACAAGGCCCGTGCGGAGAAGGAAGCCCCCATCCTGCTGGCGGCCCAGGAGATGCTGGTCAGATGGGAACAGGGAGACCCGGACACCCTGGCCCTCTGGCGCACCATGAACGGATGGGTCTATGAGGGTTTCGAGACCACCTATCGCCGCATCGGAAGCCGTTTCGAAAAGACCTACTACGAAAGCGACACCTACCTGCTGGGCAAGGACGCTGTCGAAGAAGGTCTCCGCAGGGGCGTCTTCGTAAGAAAGGACGACGGAAGCGTCTGGATAGACCTGACCCCCGACGGTCTCGACGAGAAACTGCTCCTGAGGAAGGACGGAACCTCCGTCTACATCACCCAGGACATCGGCCTGGCCATGCGGAAACACGAGGACTTCGGCACAGACCAGAGCATCTACGTCGTCGGCGACGAACAGAACTACCACCTCAAAGTGCTGCGCCTCATCTGCCAGAAACTGGGGCTGCCCTATGCCGATGGCATCCATCATCTCTCCTATGGCATGGTGGAACTACCCACCGGCAAGATGAAAAGCCGGGAGGGCACCGTTGTCGACGCCGACGATATCGTCCAGGAGATGGTGGAGATCGCAGAACGCCATACCCGAGAGCTCGGAAAGTTCGAAGAGATACCGGCCGGAGAGCAGGGCGAACTCTTCGAGACGCTGGGACTCGGCGCACTCAAGTTCTTCCTCCTGCGGGTGGACCCAAAGAAGAAGATGGTCTTCAACCCGGAGGAGTCGATCGACTTCCACGGCTTCACCGGGCCTTTCATCCAATACACCCACGCACGCATCCGCTCCATCCTTCGGAAGCTGCAGCCGTACCCGGGATATGACATCTCAGGCGTGTCGCTCCATAGACTGGAAAAGGACGTACTGATTCGATTGGAGATGTACGGGCAGGTCCTTCGCCAGGCGGCTGAAGATCTCGACCCGTCCGTCGTGGCGATCTACGCCTTCCAGCTCGCCCAGGCCTTCAACGCCTTCTATGCCGAGCTCTCCGTGGCCAATGCCGCCACGGAGCCGGAACGTCAGCTGAGGCTGAGGCTCTGCCAGATGACATGTCATGTCATCGCGTCGGCGATGGGGCTGCTGGGCATCCGCGTACCCGAGCGGATGTAGAAGTGACGTCAACGAGAACCCAATCACACATGATACGCTCACTCCTTTACATCCTTTGTATGCTCGCTTCCGCCATGCCCCAGGCGCAGGACTCCATCCCCCTCTATCCCGGCAGACAGGTGAATCCGGTGGGCGGGCGCGACAAACGCGCCGTTCAGCCGCAGATATTCCATTACCCTTGCGGGAATTCCGCGAACCGTCCTGCCGTGCTCATCTGTCCCGGCGGCGGCTACACCGGCCTGGCGATGGACCATGAAGGCCACCAGGTGGCCCGCTTCTTCAATTCAAAAGGCTTCGACGCCTTCGTGCTCATGTACAGGCTCAACGACGTGGCCCAGACCGGCAGCCGTTTCCCCGACCAACACGATGACGTCACAACCGCCATGCGCATCATCAAATCGAAGGCGGCCACACTGGGTATCGACCCCTCCAAGACGGGCATCCTCGGTTTCTCCGCAGGCGGCCACCTCGCCTCCATGGGCGCGACCATGCCGAAGGAAGCCGTTCCTGATGCAACCGACCCGCTCGAGCACATCGACAGCCGCCCGGCCTTCGCCATCCTCATCTATCCTGTCATCTCGATGAAGGACAGCTTCGCCCACCGCTATAGTGCCGCCATGCTGATGGGAAAGGAACCGGCACCGGGATTGAGCGACTCCCTGAGCACTTACAATCGTGTTACGCCTAACACGCCACCCACGTTCATCGTCTTTTCATCTGACGACAAGACCGTGCCCCCGCAGAACGGCATCGTCTTCTACCAGGCACTGCTGCGGAACAAGGTGAAGGCCTCCCTGCACATCTTCGACCACGGCGGACACGGCTACGGGATGGCACCAAAGGACCCTGTACTCAACCAATGGCCGGGAATGGCCATCGGATGGCTGTCGCAACTAGGTATCGAAGGGGCGCTGGTGAAATAGCCCCGAAAGGCATCAAGGATTTCTTCAGCCCAATACCACTGCCCCCAACGGCGGAAGATGTAGGGTGAGTTCGTAGAGACCCTCATCCTTGTCGAGCACTTCGACCGGTATGTCAGGATTGAATACGTCTCCAGAACCACCATAGGAGACGTCATCGCTGTTGAAGAGCTCCCTCCACCGCGTGCGTCCCCTGACTTTTACTTTCCAGTCGTGTCGAGGTACGGGCGTCATGTTGAGCAACACGACCACGTGGTCCCCCTCGGTTTTCCCTTTCCGGATGAACGACACCACGGATTCGGACCTGTGGTTCAGGTCGAGCCATTCGAATCCGCCGGGCTCGAATTGCCGTACGTGGAGGGCCTTCCTTTCTCGGTAGAGCCTGTTCAGGTCGCGCACGCAGTCTCGCAGCCCGAGGTGTATGGGGAATTCCAGCAGATGCCAGTCAAGCTCGGTCTTGTAGTTCCATTCCGATGTCTGTCCGAACTCGTTTCCCATGAACAGCAGCTTGCCGCCGGGATGCGTGTACATGTAGGCATAGAGCAGCCGAAGGTTGGCGAACTTCTGCCATTCGTCGCCGGGCATCTTGTAGAGCATCGGAGATTTGCCGTGGACAACCTCGTCGTGACTGAGTGGCAGCATGAAGTTCTCGTCGTAGAAGTACATCATGCTGAAGGTGAACTGGTCCTGCTGATGCTGGCGGTACAGGGGATCCTGCTTGAAGTACCGGAGGGTGTCGTGCATCCAGCCCATCATCCATTTCATGCCGAAGCCGAGTCCGTCCTGCCAGGTGGGCCTTGAGACGCCGGGCCAGTCGGTGGCCTCCTCCGCAATGGTCTGCACGTCGGGGAAGTCGCGGTAGATGGTCTGGTTGAGGTCCTTGATGAAGGCGATGGCCTCGAGGTTCCCGTTGCCTCCGAATGCGTTGGGCTCCCATTCACCCTGTTTGCGGGAGTAGTCGAGCCGGAGCATCGAGGACACGGCGTCCACGCGGATGCCGTCGACATGGTACCTGTCGAACCAGTAGCGCGCGTTGCTGATGAGGAAGGACTTCACCTCGCCCCTTCCATAGTTGAAGATATAGCTGTTCCAGTCGGGGTGATACCCCTTTCGCATGTCGGCGTACTCGTAGGTATGCGCGCCGTCGAAGAGGAAGAGCCCGTGTGCGTCATAGGGGAAGTGGGACGGCACCCAGTCGAGGATGACACCGATGCCTTCGCGGTGGAAGCGGTCCACCAGGGCCATGAAGTCCTCCGGTGCGCCGAATCGCGACGTCGGGGCGAAGTATCCCGTTCCCTGGTAGCCCCAGCTGCCGTCGAAGGGGAACTCCATGACGGGCATGAGCTCGACGTGCGTGAAGCCCATTTCCTTGACATAGGGCACGAGCCTGTCGGCGATCTCCGCATAGGTGTAGTAGCGGTCTTCGTCGTGCCGGTCGGGCCTCTTCCAGCTGGGGAGGTGTACCTCATATACGGAGTAGGGGGCATCCAGTGCGTTATGCGCTTTCCGGCCGGCCATCCAGTCGGCATCTCCCCATTCGTAAAGGGGGGTCCAGGTAATCGTGCCGGTCCTTGGCTTGTGTTCCCAGTATTTGCCATAGGGATCGCCCTTGTCGAGGGGCATCCCGCCATGCCCGATAATCCGGTATTTATAGACCACACCCCTGCCCACGTCGGGCAGGAAGCCCTCCCAGATGCCGCTCTGGTCGAGCCGGACGAAGAGCGGATGGGCATCGGCATCCCAACGGTTGAAGTCCCCTATGACGGACACCGCCGTCGCGTTCGGCGCCCATACGGCGAAGTAGGTGCCCTGCCTGTCGAGGACGGTGCGAGTGTGGTTGCCGAAGTACAGGTAGGCATCGTAGCAGGTGCCCTGTTGGAAGTTGCGGATCACCTCGTCGGTAAAAAGAGAGTAGTTCCAAACGGGGCGTGTCGTGTCCACGAAATGGATTTGCTCATAGGGACGACCGTCCGTATCCTCCGCCTCTTTCCCTTTCCCTTCGTGCATACCGGTCATTTCAGTTCCATGACCCAGCCGGCGCCGGGCGGAACGGTGAGGGTGGCAAGGTCATATACATCCCCGGTGACCACGTTCCTGGCCCGGGTGAACCCGGAGGTTCTCTCGGCATAGGTCTTCCCGTCGAGCTTGAAGGCGTTCCGGCCGGTATTGGTGACCACCATGACGGTCTGCCTGTCGTCGTACCGGAAATAGACATAGGCGCCGTCGCGCACTACGTACTGCATGGTC
The DNA here is from genome assembly GCA_010027295.1 of Chitinophagia bacterium. Classification (GTDB taxonomy): domain Bacteria; phylum Bacteroidota; class Bacteroidia; order Chitinophagales; family Chitinophagaceae; genus Pollutibacter. The sequence goes on along the minus strand of RGVM01000028.1, from coordinate 1,782 downwards.
CGACCGGTTGTGAGGGCGGAGGACGACCTTCGAAACCGGGCGAGGGCCCTGGTATATTGGAAAGACTTTTCCTCGAGGGTGTTCCTTCCGGAGGCCTTGAACTTATCGACCGGATCGCCGGGCCAGCCGCCGGGGAAGTCGAGCCTCACTTCGGCGTCTGTGGGATTCTTGAAGTTCTTCATGAGGATCTCCGTCCCGTAGTAGAGCTGCGGGATCCCCCTGAGCGTCATGAGCCAGTTGAGTCCCCAGGTCATCTTGTTCCAATCCTCGCCGATGGTGGAGAAGATGCGGTCCATGTCATGGTTATCGAGGAAGATGCAGTTCTTCAGGGGGTCCTTGTAGATGAAGTCCTGAGCGAGGGTCATGTAGATGCGGTTCACGCCATCGGTCCATCCGGGCGACTGTGTCATGCCGGCGTGGCAGGCGAAGCATAGGGAGAAGTCGATGGCGCCCTGGGCGTTGTGCTTGAAGGGTATGTCGAAGTTGTTTCGGACGTAATAGGCATTGGCCACGGTGGTGTTGGCCCATGCCTCTACGAAGGTTGTGAGGGTGGGGAACTCGCGGAGGAGTTCGGCGTTCATACGGTTGAGGAAGGGCTCGTCGCAGTATTTATAGGTATCTATCCGGAATCCGTCGAAACCGAACTCTTCGACGGACCATATGGCGTGCTGGATGAGGTAGTCGGCCAGGTCGGGATTGGAGAGGTTGAGGTCGGGCAGGTGCGGTGTGAACCAGCCCTTGACCATATTCTCGCGGTCATTCCGGGAGGCGTAGGGATCCATCAGCGTCTCCTCCCGGTGGTTGGGGCCGGTGAAGGATGGCCATTGGTTCACCCAGGCGTTGTCGGGCGGGTCGGTCTGTATCCAATGATGGATGCCGATATGGTTGTAGATGGCATCCTGGATGATCTTGAGTCCTTTTGCATGGGCCTTCTCGACGAGCGACCTGTAGGCGTTGTTGCCACCCAGGCGTCTGTCCACGGCGTAGTGCTCGGTGAACCAATAGCCGTGGTAGCCGGCCATGTCCCACTGCCCCTCATGCATGCGGGGCATGTCGTTCTCTGTGACGGGCGTGAACCAGAGGGTGGTGACGCCGAGGTCGGTGAAGTAGTCGAGGCGGTCTTCGACGCCTTTGAGGTCACCGCCGTGGCGTGCGAATTTGTTGTTCCGGTCGGCCTGGTTGTCGCGGAGGTCGGGGAAAGCGTCGTTGGCAGGGTCGCCATTGGCGAACCTGTCGGGCATGAGGAGATAGGTCAGGTCGCGCGAGTCGACGCCCCGGATGCGGGACTTGCCGTCTGTGGGGTCCTTCGGCTTGAGTTCGAAGGGGATGGTCCGGCTGCCGATGCGGAGTTGATGCCGTCCGGGTCTGGCGGACGGGGCGATGTCGACATGGACCTGCAGGTAGCGGTGGTTTCGCAGGGTCTCCACCTTCCGTACGACGATGCCCGGGGTGGACGAGCTCACCCTCGGCGCTTTGGCATACAGGGCGCTGTCGTGGCTTCTGACGAGCAGTTTGAGGGAGTGGTGGCGCATGCCCGTCCACCAGTGGGCCGGGTACACCGTCGTCTGTGCGGTTGCCGTGCCGATGGCGAGGGACAGCAGGATGGCGATTTTGTTTCTCAGGTGCATGCGGGGTCTATTGGTATCAATGTGTGTTCCTTTCCTTCACCAGCAGCAGGCAGAGGATGGCTGCCACGCCCATGAGGACGCTTCCGAGGGTCAGCGCTGCGAGCCGGTCGTTGTCGAGGACGTTGCGCATCAGCCAGCCGAAACCCAGGGAGGC
>RGVM01000270.1 GCA_010027295.1 Chitinophagia bacterium | reverse complement strand
TCCCGCCGATTCCGGTGCAAAAGCGGCCCCCGTCGTGTGGAGGGCTGCCGAAGGAGAGAAAGTCGTCCTCAGCGGCGGCAGGGCTATCAAAGGTGCATGGCGTCGGGAGCCCGGCGGCATCTGGTCGATTGCCGTGCCGCAGGCCAGGGGATGGCGCCGCGATATGCAGCGCCCGGAGGCATACGCCCCCGAACCCGCAGGTCCCTGGAATTTCCGCGAACTGTATGTCAACGGTAGGAGGGCCGTACGGGCGCGTTACCCCAACGTGGGCGAGCCCCGGCCCTTCCTCTTCGCCACGGGAGGTGGTATGGACCACATCATGCTACCATCCCATGCCGCCAGGTCCGCCTGGGCGGATGCGGCGGATGCACAGATCAACATCGTGCCCCGCTGGCGGTTCTTCAACCAGTGGAACGATGTCGCACGTGTGGACACGGCTATGGGCCGGATCGACATAGGTCCCCGCGAGCGGCACGGGGAGATCGACAAGGGCGCTTGGTTCTGGGTCGAAGGCGTCCGCTCGGAACTCGATGCCCCCGGAGAGTGGCATCTCGATCACGAAGAGGGGAGGCTGTATTACAAGCCCCGTCCGGGCGAACGGATCGAGACGGCGGAGGTGGTGGCGCCCTTCCTCAACCGCATCATCTACCTGAAGGGTGATGTGGACCGTGGCACCCATGTGCGCAACCTTGCCTTCAAAGGCTTCACCTTCCGCCATACGACGTACACCCTCGGCCAGATTGAGGCCCGCGTACACACCGACGGCACCGTGGTGATGGACAATGCGACCGACTGCACCGTGTCGGACTGCCGCTTCGAACTCATCGGCGGCTATGCCTGCTGGCTACACCTCGACACGCAGGGCATCCTCTTCGAGCGGAACCATGTCACCGAGTCGGGCGGCGGCGGCGTGCTCATGACGGGGGCGCGCCTCTCGTACATGGACGACAGCAAGGTCTACACCCCCGGTGAGAAGGCGCGCAGGGTCTTCCCCATCCGCAACCGCATCATCGGCAACACCGTCGAGCACTGCGGAAGGATCCGTTACTACGGCGGCGGCGTGCATATCGACTCGAGGCCCGCCAACATGGCCATGGCCCCCGGCAGCCATATCGCACACAACCACTTCCGCGACCTCTCGCGCAACGGCATCTTCGCCTTCCGCAACCAGGGCGGTCATGTGATCGAGTTCAACGAGATCCACGACTGCATGCAGACGACCATCGACGGGGCGGCCATCCACTTCGCCACCATGAACCGCCTCGCGGCCCCCAACTTCCTCCTCGACAACCACCTCTACAACGTATGGGGCTTCGAGCAGCTGCCCGACAGGGAGCCGCGGCGTACGCTCGCCAACGGCGTGTTCCTCGACTGGGCGACCAGCAACACGACCCTTCGGCACAACACCATCTACAATACCGGTGAGCGCGAGATAAAACCCATCATGGGCAACTGGGAACTCGACATCACGGACAACCTCGTGTCCCCCACTCCGCTGTCACCGCGTCTGCCGGACCAGATAGGTCCCAAAGGCGGTGCCGGGCATTTCATCCTTCCATCCCGACTCATCCTGACAGGAGCCGTGCTCACTTCGCAGGACACATCGCAGGTGCGCTTCAAGGGCCCATGGTCGCCCCGGCAGATCAGCGGCATGCGCAACCTCTTCCAGTATGTCTGCCGCGCCGCCCCGCCCGGCCAGGGCGCCAGCGCCACCTATGTCATGCCCGTCAGGGAGTCGGGTTGGTACAAGGTCTGCCTCATGTACTTCCCCGATGCCAGGAGCGCGAGCAACGCACACGTCGGCATCGTGCATGCCAACGGTACGGACTACCGCAGCTGGAACTTCCGAAAAGGGGATCCGCTCGGTTTCTCGGTGCTGGTGGGCACTTTCTACTTCGAACAGGGACGGAATGCGGAGGTCGTCATCGACGGCGAGGGTGCCGACGGCGAGATCGTCGCCGACGGCGTGGGCATGGTACGGACGGGAAACTGAGAAGTTGGTTCCCGATGGCATGCACGACAAGATTTGAATGTAAATCGAGAAGCGGTAACCCATGACATTCGGTGTCATCAACTGGTCCATCCTCCTCCTCCTGGTCGTGGGCATTACCTGGCTCGGCCATCGGCTGTCGTCGGGCCAGAAAGGCCTGGACGGATTCTTCCTCGGCGGCAACAGCCTTCCGTGGTGGGCCGTGTCGGGCTCCATCATGGCCACGCAGATCAGCGCCGTCACCATCATCGCCCTGCCCGGCGCCGTCTTCCAGGAGGGCGGCAACCTGCTGTTCCTGCAAGGGACGCTGCTCGGCTTTGTCATCGCCAAGTTCCTGATGACGATGCTGTTCGTAGGGCCATTCTACGAGAAGAAGATCTACAGTCCGTACGATTTCATCGGCAACCGTCTGGGACCCGGGGCCGCCGCCGTCACCCGGGGCCTCTTCCTGGCCGGCGCCATCCTGGGCCATGGCGTGCGACTCCTCACCGTCTCGCTGGTGCTGAGCGTGATCGTGGACCTGTCGATCGGCCAGTCCATCCTCTTCATCGGGCTCTTCTCCATCGCCTGGAGCATCATGGGCGGCATCACGACGGTCATTTGGACGGACCTGTTGATGTTCGTGATCATGGTTTGCGGCGCGCTGATATCGATCGTCACGATCGCCCAGGGACTTCCGATGGGCTTTTCAGAGGCCGTCGCCGAGTTGGACGCCTCCGCGAAGCTGAGGCTCTTCGACTTCTCCACGGACCCTTCGCGGACCTGGACCGTATGGACCGGCATCCTCTGTTTCACCGTCTTCGAGCTGGCGCAGAATTCCGTCGACCAGGTCGTCACCCAGCGGATGATGTGCTGCCGCAACGCCCGGGAGGCACGAAAGGCCGTCCTCGGTTCGCTGGGCATCGTGCTCTTCAGCCTGCTGATGACGGCTGTGGGACTGGGCATCTGGCTCCACTACCGGCACCATCCGCCCGGGGCAGACACGGCGGCCTTCCTTGCCGAGCAGCCGAGCCGCGCCTATCCCTACTTCGTATTCCACGAGCTGCCAGTGGGTGTCAGCGGACTCATCGTCGCGGGCATCTTCTCCGCGGGCATCTCTACGCTGAACTCGGCCCTGGCGGCCCTTTCCGAGACATGGGTGAACGGCTACTACCGGACGCGCATCAACCCCGACGCCGATGAGCGGACGGTCATGCGCGCCTCCAGGCTGGCCATCGTCGGCTGGGGCGTCCTGCTCTGCTTGCTGGCCTACGGGGCGGGAAGCCTGGTGCGCAACGAGGGCCTGTTGAACCTGGCCTACAAGGCACCCATTGCCACCTACGGACCCATGCTGATGGTGGGTCTGGTGGCGCTCACCCACCGCGGCGGCACGACCACCGTACTGCCGGCCGTCATCGCCTCCGTAGCCGCCGCCATCCTGATGCTGGCGGTCCGCAACCTGGCGGGCCTGCGTTTCGACGAATTCTGGATTTATCCCGCCTCCTGCCTCGTCTTCCTCCTCACCCACACCGTCGTCCGGCTGCGCACGGCCGGCCTCGGCAGGGTTTGACAGCACCGACCCATGCGTACCATTGAACGACAGTACCAGTTCGTAGTCATCGGCGGAGGTCTCGCCGGCGTCTGCGCGGCCGTCACCGCCGCCAGGCTGGGCCTGCATACCGCCCTCGTGCAGGACAGGCCCGTGCTCGGCGGCAACGCCAGCAGCGAGATACGCGTGCCCCCCGTGGGCGCCAACCAGTGCAACTTCGCCTACTCCCGCGAGACGGGACTCGTGGAGGAGCTCTTCCTCAACAACCTCCTCCGCAACCCCACCTGGAACCCGGAGGGATGGAACCTGGAACTGGAGACCCTCGTCAGGAGCGAGTCGAACCTCGACCTCTACCTCAACACGGCGGCCTGCGAACTGGAGGCGGCGGATGACGGGACAGACCCCGACGGAGGGCCGCAGCGGCGCATCGTCTCCGTGAAGGCCTACTGCCCGATGGCAGAGACATGGTACGTCTTCCGGGCGCCCTTCTTCGCCGACTGCTCCGGCGACGGCATCCTCGGTTCTCTTTCGGGTGCGCGTTACCGTTATGGCGTCGAGGCGCGGGCCGAGTTCGGGGAGCCCATGTGCCCCGAGTCGCCGACGCGCGAGACCATGGGCATGAGCCTGCAGCTCCGTGCGCGCGACGCCGGTCGCCCCATGCCCTTCGTGAAGCCCTCGTGGATCGACCTGACGCTGGAGGAAGGCGACTTCGGCCCCTATCGCCCCGTCAACGAGCATTTCTTCCCCGACACGGGCGGCTTCTGGTGGCTCGAATGGGGCGGCGAGCTCGACACGGTGCACGACACCCTCAAGATAAAGGACGAGGTCCAGCGCATCACCCTCGCCGTATGGGACTACCTCAAGAACCGCTCGCCGCTGTCGGAGCGGCTCGTCACCTACGAGCTCGACTGGTTGGGGGCGGTGCCGGGCAAGCGGGAGTCGCGCAGGTTCGAGGGCGACCATATCCTCACGATGGGCGATGTGGACGGGCAGGTCGTCTTCCCCGACGCCG